>JAEWBD010000124.1 GCA_023391315.1 Bacteroidota bacterium
CTTTTGCGGCGGGAAAATATTTATTGCTGAGTTTAGTTATATAATCGGGCGTTTCTGCAATAATGTGCAATACCTTTTGCAGGATGGCATACACCATTGCAACGCCTAAACCAACAAACGCTGTTCTCGCTATGTCGCCGCCTTTTTCGCCGGCTTTTAAAACGGATGCGCAGGCTGTTCCTTCCGGGTAAGGTAAGGTGGCATGTTCTTTTACGATTAAAGAACGGCGCAAAGGAATCATCATTAATGTGCCAAGCAATCCGCCAAATATGGCGAGTATTAAAATGGTTATGTAATTGAAAAAATTTGCCCCGACACTTTGCCCGTTCACCATCGATAAAAATAAAAACCCGGGCAGCGTAAATGCCACACCGCTGGCTATGCTTTCACTGGCAGAGCCTGTAGTTTGAATGATGTTATTTTCAAGGATGGTTGTCTTTAATAATTTTCTCCCGATAGTAATTGCAATAACAGCGATTGGAATGGAGGCGCTTACGGTTAAACCTGCTTTTAAGGCAAGGTAAACGTTTGCTGCGCCAAACAAACAACCCATGATGCAACCCATAACAATTGCTTTTACGGTGAATTCTTTCATGTTTGTTTGCGGCGAAACAAATGGCTTGAATGAAGTTGGTTCGGACATGATAGTTTAATTAAAGTAATAGGATAAAGCAATGACAGGAACATTGTTCAATTTATATAATAAAAAACATTTCAGAAATTTATTGCCGGCTTACTGTATGCCGTGCATCATCTTTTGCAGTTTTTTTGAAAGTAAAAGAAGGATAATGCCGGCTGCGCCACCCATGAAAACAAAGAGTAAAAAGAAGTCGTACAGATTGCTTATCTCATAACCCAGGAAGTGCGTGGTTTTACCACCTTCAGGATACAGGCTGCTTAACACGCCGGCTAATTTATTGCCGCCTGCATTGCCTGTAAACCATACAGCCATGAGCAGCGATGCAAACCTTAGCGGCGATAATTTATTGAATAAGGAAAGGCCAATGGGCGAGAGGCATAATTCGCCAAGGGTATGCAGCAGATATAAACCTGTTAACCATATCATGCTTACCTGTTTGGTGGCAGCATCTTTTACGCCGTAAGCAATCCATAAAAAACCTAAAGCCAACAAAAGTAAACCTATGCCCATTTTGGTAGGTGTGGCCGGTTGTTTCTTGCCCAATTTTAACCATAGCCATGCCAGTATGGGTGCAAAAATGATGATGAATGCAGAATTGAACGACTGGAAATAACTGGGCGGCATTACATAATCGCCCCACAGGTGCCGGTTGGTTTGCTGGTCTCCAAAAACGGCTAATGAAGCGCCGGTTTGTTCATAAGCGCCCCAGAAGAAAACAACAAAAAATGCAATGATCACCATTACCCAAATTCTTTGCTGCTCTTCTTTGGTAAGATTTTTATCTGAAAAAATAAGAATGATGATAAACAGGAAGCTGCCGCCCAAAAGATAAAACAGGTAATTTGTTTGCGTATCCAGGTAAAGCGCGCCAATAGAAATAGCGGCAAATACAAGCATGATGATCACCGTGAAAACAGGGTTCAGCCATATTGACGATGGCGGTTTTACATGGCTTGAAGCTTCTTTGTTTAATGTATCAACCATCAGGTCATCTGGTTTAAGGCCCAATATTTTTCCTTCCGGATCGCGCACCAGTTTGTTGTGATATATTCTTTGTATAATAAGACTGATGATCATGCCTACACCAGCCACAAGAAACGCCCATTTAAAATCTGCAGGACTGCCCGTATTGCCCACCGTGCCGCAAGCTATCGGGCCTATAAATGCGCCCAGGTTTATACCCATATAAAAAATAGTGTAAGCTGGGTCAACACGCAGGTCACCTTTTGGATAAAGCTGCCCTACAAGCGTAGAAATATTGGGTTTGAAAAAACCGTTGCCAGCAATCATTAAGCCAAGGCCGGAGAAGAAAAGCACATTCGATAAACCGGGTGAAGTATTATAAATAGTACCGCAGATAAATAAAATCAATTCACCAATAACCATTACGATGCCGCCAACAAATATAGACCGTTTGTTACCCCAGAACCGGTCAGCAAAATATCCTCCCACCAACGGTGTGAGGTATAATAAACTTATATAGCTGCCATATAAATTAGACGCAAAATCAAGCTTGAATAAAAGGGCCTGCGTCATAAAATAAATGAGTATGGCGCGCATGCCGTAATAGTTAAACCGTTCCCACATTTCAATGGCAAACAATACATATAAACCTTTGGGATGTTTTTTGCGTGCAGATTGTTCAGCAGCTACCTTTGCATCTTCGTTAATATTCATTAAAGCTTGTTTACTGGAAAAATAATTAGTTGGCAGCCCAAAATAAGCAGTTTTTACAATTAACAAAATCTAATTCAGAAAGCATAAAACTTTTACTTTCGCCGCCTAATTATGTTTTCATGAATATTTTGTTGTTGGGAAGCGGTGGCCGTGAACATGCACTGGCGTGGAAAATGGCGCAAAGCAAACATTGTTCAAACTTATTTATTGCGCCGGGCAATGCCGGTACAGCGCAATGCGGAAAAAATGTAAACATCGGTGTAAATGATTTTGAAGCCATCAAAAAATTTGCTGTTGGTAATAATATTGAAATGATTGTTGTGGGGCCAGAAGACCCGCTGGTAAACGGCGTGTATGATGCGCTACAGGAAGACCAATCTACCAAACATATAATTGTTATAGGCCCTTCTGCAAATGGCGCACAACTGGAAGGCAGCAAAGCATTCTCTAAAAAATTCATGCAGCGCCATAATATTCCAACGGCTGCATATGCGGAGTTTACAAAAGATAATTTTGAAGAAGGCAAGAAATATATTCAGCAGCACAGTTTGCCGGTTGTATTAAAGGCCGATGGATTAGCCGCAGGCAAAGGCGTTGTAATTGCACAAACAACAGCAGATGCATTGAGGGCTTTTGAAGAAATGATAATCAATCAGCAGTTTGGCGAAGCATCCAGCAAAGTGGTGATTGAACAGTTTTTAGATGGCATTGAACTGAGCGTTTTTGTATTAACTAACGGTAAAGATTATAAGATCATCGGCCATGCAAAAGATTATAAACGTATTGGTGCAGGCGACACAGGATTGAACACCGGCGGCATGGGTTGCGTGAGCCCTTTGCCATTTTTAACCGGTGAATTTTTGCAGCAGATTGAAACAAAGATCATTCAGCCAACCATAAAGGGTTTTCAAACAGAAAATATTATCTACAATGGCTTTGTATTTTTTGGTTTGATTAAAGTGGGCAATGAACCTTTTGTTATAGAATATAATTGCCGCATGGGTGATCCGGAAACGGAAGTGGTAATGCCGCGTTTGAAAAACGACATTGTAGAATTATTTTTATCCGTACATAATAATACTTTAAAAGATACAGTTATTGCGTTCGATGAACGCGCCTGCGCAACTGTGGTTGCGGTAAGCGGCGGTTACCCGGGCGATTATGAAAAAGGTAAGCTGATAAGTTTGCCGGTTGATAGTTTGCAAAGTAAAAGCTTCATTTTTCATGCGGGGACAAAGCTGAATAATAAGGGTGAAATTATAACAAATGGCGGAAGGGTTTTAGCGGTTACATCATTTGGCTCAAATATTGCTAATGCAGTGCAACTTTCAAAAAATGCTTTAAGCAATATAGATTTTGAAGGGATGTATTTCAGAAGCGATATTGGATATGAATTTAAGCCGTAAGTTATTAGTCCTGAAACGTGAAAACTTCAAAGGTTTTCCTGTATTGAAACAAGTTGAAAACTTAAGGTTTAAAGTAATAATAGCAATTTCAAAATTGAACGCTCTTAGATTCACATTTGACGATTCACGCTTTACGAAAACCATTTTACATATCAATAATTGTCTTCCTCACCAAAAAAAGTTTGGAACTAAAAAAATAATGTTTGTGTATATTAACAAAAACCCTTGAAATAGAAATATCCGTGCTTTGTAAATTCGGATTATATCCTGCACCTTTGCGGCTTATTCAATAATAACATTTGTAATTAATTATATAATGGGACTTTTTAATTTTTTCACACAGGAAATTGCGATTGACCTGGGCACCGCAAACACCCTGATTATACATAATGATGAAGTGGTGGTAAATGAGCCATCCATTGTTGCCTTAAACAGGAATAATCCAAAGGAAGTGCTGGCCGTGGGAAAACGTGCGCTGATGATGCACGAAAAAACACATGAAAGCATCCGTACCGTACGCCCGTTGAAAGATGGCGTAATTGCCGATTTTAATGCTGCTGAAT
>JAEWBD010000250.1 GCA_023391315.1 Bacteroidota bacterium
TATATAACCATGCCGCTTGTAACCACTCCACCGGGGCTGTTAATATAAAATTTTATTTCCTTGCCGGGTTTATCAGCATCCAGCAACAGCAGTTTGCTCACAACATCGCGGGCAGATTTATCTTCTACTGCGCCCCAAAGGTAAACAGACCTGTTCTTCAAAAACAGTTGCTCCATTTTTTTCATGAGGTAAGAAGATTGTTCCGGCTTTTCTTCTTTCTGCGGTTCGTCTTCGTCTTCATTCAATCTTAACGGGCTTATATTTTTCAAATCGATCATATTATTTAATTTGATATGGTTATTTGATTGCTTGTAAATTTTCTTTCTAAACTATTTTTTTTCCTTTCTTGGATTTGTTACCAGTACTTCATCCACCACACCATAGGCCTTGCTTTCATCAGCAGTCATCCAGAAATCGCGGTCACAATCTTCTTCTACTTTTTTAATGTCTTTTTCTGTATGATGGGCGATGATGGCGTATAATTCGTGCTTTATTTTTTGAATTTCTTTTGCGGTGATTGCAATATCGGTTGCCTGCCCGCCAATAGCGCCAAAGGGCTGATGCAGCATAATCCGGCTATGTTTCAATGCGCTGCGCTTTCCCTTTACACCGGCGCACATTAAGATGGCACCCATACTGGCAGCCATGCCCGTGCATATAGTGGAAACATCGGGGCTTACAAATTGCATGGTATCGTAAATGCCAAGCCCGGCATACACACTGCCGCCGGGGCTGTTGATATACATTTGAATATCCCTTGTGCGGTCTGTGCTGTCTAAAAACAACAATTGTGCGGTTACAATATTGGCTACATAATCATCAATCGGCTCACCCAGGAAGATGATGCGGTCCATCATAAGACGGCTGAAAACGTCCATGCTGGCAACGTTCAGCGGCCGTTCTTCAATTATGTAAGGTGTGAGATTCGTAATTGTATGTTGCTTGTACCCATGAATTGTATTCGAACTTATTCCCCGGTGCTTAACTGCGTATTTTTCAAATTCCTTTCCAAAATCCATAATTATTATTTTAAAGCGTTGAAGATAAATAGAATCGATATTGAACCAAATTCTGTGCAAAATAAAAATTGAGACAAAAGGGCAGATAATTTAAAAAAAATAACTTCAATATTGAAAAATACAATAAATTCGCGCCGCTGATTGATAGTTAAGGAACAAATTAGAGTAAATTACATACTGTTTTAGGCCCCATTAGCAGGTAACAATTGATCGAAAAAAAATTCTGAAAAGCAAATTATCGAAAGTCCAATTAATCATTATTCTGAAAAGCCGAATTTTCCAAGGGTATAGCTACATCAAAGAAAGAAAGTAACCGACTGTTCCGAACACAATCAGGATGTATTGTCACCAATATCTATTAATAAATGAACGCCCCGAAAGTGTCCTATTTATTGCTGGCGCTATGCATTGCTGCGTCATGCAAAAAAGAAACCCAACCCCTTAAAACTGAAACTTCCGGCACTGCTGCAGAATTATATTCTTCGCAGGCAGTACTGCAAACAACCCATGGCCTGCTTGTTGCCAAAGGAGGATTTGACGCTACAGCAGAGCAGCTTGATTATGCAGATATTAAGCTCACGCGTCTTAATATTTTTCTTTCTGAAAAAACAAAGAGCGGAGTTATTGACAAGTATTTGAAAAACGGGTACCATGTACAGGTAAATCTAAATTGGGCAAACGTAGCTTTTGGCCCCCAGCCATTTCCCACCAACATCGAAAATGTGAAAAAGAGAGCGGAGGAGTTTTTTAAATATTATGCCCCTCAAAAAGACCAGATACCTGTGGTGGTTGTGGAAAATGAATGGGATAATATTCTTTATCACAAAGGCAGTATAGACCATTACCTGAATGAGCTTGCTGCCATTACAGAAGCAGGCCATAAATACGGTTTTAAAATTGCCGATGCGGGCATAACTTCCACCGGCCTGCGCAGGTGGGCTTATACCCAATTTTCTAAGGAAGAAGCAGCCGAATGGTTTGAACAATATTGGGTGGGGGGCAAATTGGATAATTTTAATTTGCTTATAAAAACCGTAAACTATTATACCGCATCAATCCGCAATATTCCCATTGATTACCTTAATGTGCACTGGTATAATATTGACGGCTGTTTTGATGGTTTTGACAAATGCACGGAAGCTTACAAAAAAGCCTCTAACAAAACCAGCCTTATATGCAACGAGTTTGGCATTAAATTAAACTCGGAAGAATTATTTGATGCAACCGTGAATGAATTAAGCGGCAAGGTGGCTTATGCAATTGCCTACAGCGGTACAGGCACAGGTGATGGAAAATCGGCCGTGCGGATAACAGAACGAATGCTGGAAGGTTTAAGGAAATAAAAGATGTAATAAAGAACTGCCCTCACACGAGGGCAGTTCTTTATGAATGCGATAATAAAATATAATCGCACAGCGCAAATTATATTTGCGCAAAATTGTGCAATGGAAAGTAAGAAAGTTAGTGAAAGTGTAACTGTAATGAACGAATTGGTATTGCCAAACGATACCAATGTTTTTGGAAATTTGATGGGAGGAAGGTTAATGTACTGGATGGATATTGCCGCTGCCATGACTGCCAGTAAACATTGCAACGCACCCTGCATGACGGTAAGCGTGGATAATATCAGTTTTAAAAATCCTATTAAACTTGGCAATGTGGTGCATATTGAAGCAAGAATTACACGGGCATTTCATACTTCAATGGAAATACATTTAATGGTTTGGGGAGAAGATAACCTGCATCAATACAGGTATGAAAGCAATGAAGCCTATTTTACATTTGTTGCACTTGACCCTAACAACAAGCCAAGGGAGGTGCCTGCTGTTTTACCGGAAAGCGAACAGGAAAAATCCTTGTACGACGGGGCTTTGAGGCGCAGGCAGCTTCGCCTGATATTAAGCGGCAAAATGAAACCCAATGATGCCAACGAATTAAAAGCGTTCTTAAATAGCTGATACAAAAAAAGCAGGTTTACAACCTGCTTTTTTTATTTAAATAGCTTTATTAGTTCACCAATGTGCCAACGTTCAATCCTTCCACTACTTTTAACAGGTTGCCCGGTTTATTCATGTCAAAAACAATAATGGGAAGGTTATTTTCCATGCAAAGTGTAAAGGCCGTCATATCCATTACTTTCAGGTTTTTTAAAATACATTCCTGGTAGGTAATGGTTTCATATTTGATTGCCGTGATATCTTTTTCCGGATCTGCGGTATAAATGCCATCCACACGCGTACCTTTTAAAATTACATCAGCCTTAATTTCCAATGCCCTTAAAGAGCCGGCTGTGTCTGTAGTAAAATAAGGGTTTCCTGTGCCGGCGGCAAAAATTACAACACGCCCTTTTTCGAGGTGGCGAATAGCCCGGCGGCGAATGTAAGGCTCTGCCACCTGTTCCATTTTTATAGCACTTAAGAGACGAGTATCAACGCCTATGCGCTCAAGCATGGCCTGCATTGCCATGCCGTTAATGCTTGTAGCCAGCATTCCCATATAATCACCATGAGCGCGTTCAATGCCGGTTTCAATTTCATTGGCGCCGCGGTAAATGTTGCCGCCGCCAATTACAAGCGCCACCTGCACCCCAAGATCAGTAATGGTCCTGATTTCATTTGCATATTGCTCAATTACCGGCGCATTAAAGGGTTCAAAGCCATCAGTGCCATTTCCCATTAAAGATTCTCCGGAAAGTTTCAATACGATTCTTTTGTATCTTGGTAACATGCGGTTAATTTCAGATTTGATTATGAATGGCTGCAAAATAAGCGAAAAGTCAAATAGAAAAATCCCAGTTTGCAGGCGGGCAGGAAAATTTGAAAAAACAATTAAAAGCCGTTTGAATTATTTGGTTAAGATTGTTTATGAATAATACTAAATAATGCATTAATGAAGGATACCTTGTATTATAGCGATTACCTGCATCTTGATAGAATATTAGGGAGCCAGCAGCCGGAAAGCTTTAAAGAAGATAATTACCCGGCGCATGATGAAATGCTTTTCATTATTATACACCAGGCTTATGAGTTATGGTTTAAACAAATTTTATTTGAGCTTGATTATGTATTGAAAATATTCAGCAAAGAAATTATTAATGATAATTCCGAAGACCTTAACCTCGTGTTGCACCGTTTGCGGCGCATTATAAAGATCCTGGAATTATTAAACCAGCAGGTAAGTATCCTGGATACGATGACGCCGCTTGATTTTTTGGAGTTCAGGAATTTGCTCACGCCTTCTTCCGGCTTTCAGAGCGCACAGTTCCGGCTGATAGAATCGGTGCTGGGTTTGCAATTGGAAAACCGTCATCAGAAAGATTATTACAAGCGCGTAAATGAAGGTGGTTTTACGCAGGAAGATTATGCACGTATCACAGAAAAAGAACAGCACCAAAACCTTTTGAAACTTATTAACCGCTGGCTGGAAAGAATGCCATTTTTTGAAGAACTATTCTGGAAAAATTATAAACCGCTTTCCGCAGAAAGTGCAACACGACATGTATTCTGGAATGATTACAGGTATATTTATAAAACCGGATTAACACAAAGGGAAGCCAATAAAATCATTGATTTTGATTACGTTTTCTTGAACATTATTCCTGAAGGTGTTACGCCTGAAGCGCTCAGTAATTGGAGAAGCAGTTTTTCTGCACAGGCTTTACGAGCTGCTTTGTTTATTATGCTGTACAGGGATTTTCCGGTATTCCAGACATCTTATCAAATACTCGACGCATTAATTGAAATTGATCATTTAATGAGCAACTGGCGGCATAAACATTTAATAATGGTGCGCCGCATGATTGGCATGCGGGTGGGCACGGGTAATACATCAGGCTCCGGTTACCTGGAAGGCGCATTGAACAAACACTATGTTTACAAGGATATTTCGGGCCTTTCAACCTATTTAATTGAAAGAAGAAATTTGCCCGGGTTGCCTGAAGAACTCATAAAACACCTGAGCTTTAATGTATAGGTTTTATTGCCCTTATTACTTCCCGCTTTCCGGGCGGGCCTTTTAATTTTTGTACAATAAAACCGGAAGCTTTCATTGCCCTTTGTACGGCGCCTTTGCTGCAATAGGTTACCAAAATTCCATGGTTATGCAGTATGTTAAACATTTTTTTAAACATTGCATTTGTCCATAATTCCGGCTGTGCATTGGGGTCAAAGGCATCAAAGTAAATAAGGTTGAATTGTTGTGTGGTATTGAAATCCAGTATATCAATATTTGTTTTTATAAAAGAAAAATATTCATTCAAACTAATTACTTCATTCCATGTTGCATGATGAATGGCTGATAAACGCACATTGTTATCTTCCAAAAGATTATCATAATTCAAACCCTGGGCTTCCGGTTTTGTTAGCGGGTATAATTCCACAGCATGATAAAAAATCTTTTGTTTTAATAATGTTGCCTGCTGCCAAGTGAGCAATGCATTTAAGCCTGTGCCCAGGCCCATTTCAAAAACACTAATGGTTTTATTTGTATCAGCATAATTATTTATAAAATATTTCAACCCGTTGTTAATAAAAATATGCCGGCTTTCCTGCAATGCACCATGCGTGCTGTGATAAGTAATTTTTTTTGAAGGAATAACCACGGTGTGAGAGCCGTCTTCTGTGATTTTTATAAGCCGCATATTATTCACTTCATAAAAATATTTCGCAGAAAAGATAACATCTGTTAGATTTAACATTCTTTTTAACTAATTAATTCAAACATGAAAACACGTTTACTCTCGCTTGTAATGCTCGGCCTTGCATTGCAGGGCTTTTCTCAAAACAATTTAAAAACGCTTATCAGGGGTGAAAATGGTACCACCAAACATTTTGTAAAGCTGGCGCAGGATCAGCAATTGCCGTTTAACACTTTACAGGCAGTCAAAATGCTTGGTTTAAGCGATAAAAGTTCGCTTGTGCTGAAAAGCACCGAAAAAGATAACCTTGGCTTTGTACATTATCGCTTTCAGCAAACTTACCAGGGCATCCCGGTTAATCATTCCATGTACATTGTAAATACTAAAAACGGAAAGATTGTTTCTTTGTCGGGCACTGTTATTACAGATTTCAATGAAAGTGCCACTGCCACTGCTGCGGCTAAAATAAGCCCGGCACAGGCAATAGCCTATGCACTTAGAAATGTGGCTGCCACCAAATATATGTGGCAGGATAAAGGCATGGAAGCCGCTTTAAAAGCACAGTTCAAAAATTCATCTGCAACCTATTATCCCGCTGCAGAAAAATGCTGGTTTTCTGAAGTGGGCAGCATTAACCCGGCCGATCTTAAGCTGGCTTATAAAATAGATGTATATGCTGCCGAGCCCTATAGCCGTGCATATTATTATATAGATGCTGCTACCGGAAAATTACTGGGCCGTGAAGAACGCATTCATACGGCTGATGTAACGGGAACAGCTAATACTTTATACAGCGGCACGCAAACCATTCACTCTGAACAAACCGGCGCTAATGCTTACAGGCTGCACGATCTTTCAAGAGGAAATGGCGTGATTACTTTAAGAGTGGGGGGCGATGATTTTACCAGCACTTCAGCCAACTGGAATTTGTCCCTGCCAGATCAAAACGCTTTGGATGCACATTGGGGCGTTGAAATGACTTATGACTTTTATAAGGAAATTTTCAATCGCAATAGTATTGATAATAACGGCTACACCTTATACAGCTATGTAAACAGAAAAAGCTTTTTATACAGAGATAATGCTTCCTGGAGCGGAACTGCCATGAATTATGGCATCCGGTCCGGAAGCTCTCAAAAAGGCGTTACCGGTATTGATGTAACAG
Organism: Bacteroidota bacterium; assembly: GCA_023391315.1. GTDB lineage: Bacteria > Bacteroidota > Bacteroidia > Chitinophagales > Chitinophagaceae > Parafilimonas. Next base: position 6,821 of record JAEWBD010000250.1, read on the forward strand.
GCCATGAGCTTACGCACGGCGTTACACAATATACAAGCGGGCTGGTTTATCAGAACGAGTCCGGCGCCATGAATGAAAGCATGAGTGACATTATGGGCAAATCAGTTCAGTTCTGGGCAAAGCCAAATGATATTGACTGGCGCCTGAGCAATGACATGAATTGGTTTATAAGAGATATGAGCAACCCTAATGCTTACCAGCAGCCTGATACCTATAAAGGCACTTACTGGGCTAATGGCGGCAGCGATAATGGCGGCGTGCATACAAACAGTGGCGTTGGCAACTTTATGTATTACCTGCTCGTTACCGGCGGCAGCGGCACCAACGATAATGGCGATGCTTATAATGTACAGGGCATCGGTATTGAAAAAGCTGAACAGATTATATACCGTACAGAAACTGCTTATCTTACAAGCACTTCCGTTTATGCAGATTGGAGGGAAGCCAGTGTAAATGCAGCGGCAGATTTATATGGCGCTTCATCCAACGAAGTAGCACAGGTAAAAAATGCCTGGGATGCTGTGGGCGTATATGGAGCAGATGAACCTGCTTATTGCGTTTCAAAAGGATTAAGTACAGCCAATGAATATATTAATCTTGTGAATTTTAACGGCAGTGATTATGTAAGTGGTGATAATGGCGGTTATGGTGATTTTACTTCGGTAGTTTCTGATGCGGTTGCAGGCCAGAACGCGACTATACAGGTTAGGGCAGGCTTTCCCGGTGTTGTGCGTAAAGAAGGCTGGACCATGTATATTGATTATAATGGAGATGGCGATTTTAATGATGCCGGCGAGAAGGTTGGGTCTGCTACGGTTAAATCATCTGCCATCCTTACAAAATCATTCAAAGTGCCGGCTACGGCTAAGGTTGGCCTTACACGCATGCGCATTCAAATGCATTATAATACGGCCATTACAGATCCCTGCGCCACATTCGACCAGGGCGAAGTGGAAGATTATAGTGTAAACATTACTGCGGCCGGCGCTGCTGCTGAAACATTGATAAGCGATATTTCGGTATATCCAAATCCCGTGGTATCGTCATCGGTAAAACTGAATTATACCCTTGTAAACAGCGGCAAAGTAACTTTCAGGCTGGCTGATGCCATGGGCGTAAGCAAGAACAGTTATGAAGCAGGTGTTCAAACAAAAGGTAAAAACAATTTTACATTAAACAATCTTTCCACCCTGCATAATGGTTACTATTATGTGGCTGTTGAGCAGGACGGTGTGGTTATCGGGAAAATAACCTTGCTTGTTGCACATTAATCAACAAGTTGATAATTAAAAGGCTGCCGGTATGCCGGCAGCCTTTTTTTATGCCAGCATTAATATTATAATATCCACAGGGATTAAGCTGGTTGCAATGTTGTAATTTCGCACCGCTTTTTAAAAGCAAGTTTCATAATGAAAGCAGTAACAATGCCAGCCACAGTAAGTAATGAAAGAAAAAGAATCCATCCGCATAAGTTTACGCTTTGGGTTGCCCTGGGAAGTATTGTAATGATGTTTGCAGGGTTAACGAGCGCTTATATTGTGCGCAAAGCTGCAGCCAACTGGCTGGAGTTTGAATTTCCTTCGGTATTCTGGGTTTCCACCGTAGTTATATTATTAAGCAGTTTAACTATACATCTTGCCCTTAAATCGTTTAAGGTAAGAGAAATGCGGCGCTACCGCATGCTCATAACCATTACAGCTGTATTGGGCGTTCTGTTTGGCGTTTTGCAATACTTCGGTTTCTCTTATTTATATAATCATGGCGTAAAAATTTTTGGTATAGGGAGCAATCCCTCTGCATCTTTTCTTGGTATAATTGTTGGCCTGCACCTATTGCACGTATTAGGTGGTGTTATAGCACTGCTCATTATTTTCTTCAGGGCATATAGTTTAAAAACTAAAAATTATAATACTACAGCTATTGAAATTGTCAGCACATACTGGCATTTTGTGGATATACTCTGGATATACCTTTTTATTTTCTTAAAATGGTTTTAAGAAAAAACAGCAACGATTTTATTTTTTAAACCGTAGCCAATACCTTTGCCACCATACAAGTTTTAAATACACATGAACACAACTGTTACAACTACCGGAATGTGGAAGGGCGGAAGAAGTCCTTTTAATGTTGAGTATGGCAAGCTGATGATGTGGTATTTTTTGATGAGTGATGCTTTTACTTTCGGCGCATTTCTTATTGCTTATGGCACTACCCGCTTTGCAACCAATGGCTGGCCTGACCCCAACACGGTATTCCGCACTTATCCTTTTGGCGGAGAAACACATGCCCCGCTTGTGTTTGTAAGTATTATGACCTTTATCCTCATCATCAGTTCTGTAACAATGGTGCTTGCCGTGCATGAAGGGCATGCCATGAACAAAAAAGGTGTTGCAAAATATATGGTGCTTACCATTTTGGGCGGCCTTGCTTTTCTGGGTTGCCAGGCATGGGAATGGACACACCTTTACCATGAAGGTGCATGGTGGGGCAGAAACCCTTTTCCAAATGCAGACGGCACTATCAGCACAACCAACTTTACCAATTTCTTCTTTACAATAACGGGCTTTCATGGCTTTCATGTGTTCTCCGGCGTAGTAATAAACTGCATTATGCTTATAATGGTTTTGCGGGGCGTATTTGAAAGAAGAGGCCATTATCTTATGATTGAAAAGGCCGGCTTATACTGGCATTTTGTTGATCTTGTTTGGGTATTTGTATTCACCTGCTTTTATCTTATTTAATTAAATAATAATTATACTAATGGATCATTCTATAGAATCTTTAGCCGAAGAAAGGCATGCAGGCGGAGGTGTAAAAGAAATATGGAGAGTTACTATTATCCTTTCTGTTCTTACAATTGTGGAGCTTGCTTTAGGGTTTTCAATGATAGGGATGGATGAGCAAAGTTTAACGCGCCATATAATAAAAGGTGTAATTGTTATTCTTATGCTTGCAAAGGCTTTTTATATCGTTGCTTATTTCATGCACCTTAAGCATGAAATGCGTAATATGATAATGACCATTGTGGTGCCGCTTGGTTTATTTATATGGTTTATCACGGCTTTTCTTGCAGATGGAAATTCGTTTAAGAATTATAAGAATAAATGGGATCGAAACCATCTTGAACACAGCAAAGAAAAGATGCCTGTGCAGGAAGAAGGCACGCATCACCTCGAATAAAATTTTGTGAAACACTTTATATTAATAAAATACCATCGCACCTTTGCGGTGGTTTTTTATTTCGGCATTGCCGGGCAATATTTTTGAGCATGACTAAAAAAGCTTTACTGGCAGTAGCAATAGCTGTATTAATTCCACTGGTAAGTTATTTATGGCTTAAACAGGCAAGTGATAATGCAACAATAATGCCTACCCATTACCTGCCTGATACTGTTATAAATCACGTGGAAAAAGGCCAGATGATAAATGACACGGTCTGGCATCGTGTTGCTAATTTCCATCTGGTAAATCAATTGGGCGATACGGTAAGCCTGTATGATTTGCAGGGCAAACTGATAGTGATGGATTTCTTCTTCACGTCATGCGGATCTATTTGCCCGCTGCTTACAAAGAATATGTTGACAATGCAGCGCTCCTTTGCAAGAGGCGGCGACGTTATGTCTGCACCGGATTCATCTATTGTGCAGTTTATTTCATTCAGCATTGATCCCGAAACAGATTCTGTTGCAAAATTGAAGAAATATGCCGACCATTTTGGAATAGATCCCGGCAACTGGTGGCTGTTAACGGGCAACCGCGATACCATATATAATTATGCTTTTGAGCAATTAAAGGTTGATAAGTTTGATACAGTTCCCATCAATCCCGATTTTGTGCACACTACAAGGTTTGTACTGATTGATAAAAACTTTAATGTTCGCGGTTATTATAATGGCCTGGATTCAACATCGCTTAACAAGCTCTCCAAAGATATTGGGTTATTGATGCTGGCTGCAGATGACAATCCGCAGAAACTTCCATTCGATCCTGCTTTAATGGCTATATTTTTTGTTATAGCAGTTGTGGCAACTATATTAGTAACGCGTTTAATATTCCGTAAAAAAAAATACAGATGAACCAACTGCCTCAGCCGGTAATACACAAAAATGATAAAAAAGCAACCTGGCTTATCATTACATTTTCTATTGTAATATTTGCTGCTGTCAGCTTTTTGGCAAAGTTTAAAATTGATCTTGATTTAGGGTTTGATATTCACATTTTTGCCCTGGCCAATGCTGTCATTAATTCTATCATCGCTGTATTGCTCTTAATTGCTTTGATTGCTGTAAAAAGCTCAAACTATATTTTGCACAAACGGCTTATGCTCGCAGCGCTTATTTTATCTGTAGTGTTTTTGGTTTCCTATATAGCGCATCATTTATTGGCCGGAGAAGCCATTTATGGCGATGCAGATCATAATGGTATTTTAAGTGATGCCGAGAAAGCTGCTGTAAGTGATTCAAGACCCTATTATCTTATCATCCTTTTAACGCATATATTTTTAGCAGGTATTATTTTGCCGTTTATTTTGTTTACGGCTTATCGTGCTCTAACAGCAGAGTATCCCAAACATAAAAAACTTGCCCGCATCACCTGGCCCTTGTGGTTTTATGTGGCAGTTTCAGGACCGGTAGTTTACTGGATGATACAGCCATATTACACCTGATATATTTTACGCCCACTTATATATTGAATGCGTTTAATTTACGAAATGCAGAAATTAACGCCTGCATAAAATTATCTTATTATCAAGCCGTTATTTTCGTTGTATGAATTTTGAAATAATAGAAGACATTATAAAAAACAGGCGCAGTTGCAAACCCATGCTGATGAACGGGAAAAAGATTGATGATGCTGTTATTAATGATTTATTAAAGCTCGCCGATTGGGCACCTACACACGCCCACACAGAACCCTGGCGCTTTGTTGTTTTTGCAGGCAATGCCGTGCAGCAATTTTGTAAAGACCATGCAGATCTATATAAAACAAATGTGCCTGCTGGAAAATTTGAAACAGCGAAGTACGAAAAGATATTGCATAACGGCGATCACTGCTCGCATATAATTGCTGTTTATATGAAGCGTGGCAACAATCCGAAAATTACAAGGGTTGAAGAAATATGCGCTGTTGCTGCTGCCGTGCAAAATCTTTTGCTTGGTGCTGCTTCTTTAAATATCGCGGCTTTATGGAGCACCGGCGGCATTACATTTCATGATGCTATGAAAACCTTTTTAGGCTTACAGGCCGAAGACCAGATGATTGGCTTAATCTATCTTGGTTATACCGATAGTGATATAAAAAAAGGTAGCCGCATCATTCCTTTGGAAGAAAAAATTGTTTGGAAAAACTAAGACTTATCTTTTATTCAGACAACAAATCGGAGAGCTGAAGCAACTCATTATGTTTATACATTTTGGCCGGTTCATCAAAGCAACGGGCCAGTTCTTCCAGTAAAACCTGTATTACACGAACAGCATTCATAGGCTTAAAATAAGAAGGTGCCGGCGGCACACTCATACGCTTGAAATAGTTCTCAATATCCTTGTGCGTAAAAGGCTGGCCGGAAGTGGCGTCTACATAAAAATGTATTTTCTTTTGCGGGTTGCCATTGTAAGTGCCGGCATCATAATCTTCATTAAAAAAAGCAAGTACAAACTGCTGCGGGATATTAATGGCCTTCACAGGAATAGCAAGTAATTCGGCCAGTACAAGATATAATATGCCGTTTGAAAGAGTGTTGCCTTTCCGTGTTTGCAACACTTTATGCATAAAGAAATCGTCGGGATTTTTATAGGCAATTTCTGCGCCTTTCAGGTTATAATAATTATAAACGATGCTTGAAATTACATTGGCCTGCTCCAGCGGCGTGAGAAAACTATTCAATTCAAGCCACACATTGCGCCTTATTTTTTCTATCTCCTGGATCACAGGTGAAGTTTGAAGATCCGGATATTGAAAGCGTGCAACCAGCAATGCACCAAACAGAAGATCATGATACGCGCTATCACGCCATTCGGTTAAATCACGTACAAGGTCTGAGTAGTGCAGCTTATGAATAATCATTTCAATACGTTCCTGCACAGCCTCACTCAATGTATTCTCCCAAAGATTTTCAAGATTGGGTATAATACCTTTTCCATAATGCACAATGCGTGTGCTCACCGTAGAAAAAACTTCTTCATCGGGATCATCAATCAATGTGAGCAATGCAGATATTTCAGCGTTTTGATGCATAAATCAGGCACAAACTAACATCGCTAACTTTAATTTAAAGATAAAATAAATAACATCTGTGTATAAATTAAAAAACAATATTCTTCTTATATAATATAACAGTTTGCGGGTTGAAAAAATTGTATGCCGGCCATGCTGTTTATCATTTATATTCGTGCCTTATCACTACGGGGTGCCTTCGGTTTAACCGGATAATTACAGGCTGAGATTATACCCATTGAACCTGATACGGGTAATGCCGGCGCAGGGAATAGAATCGTCTGTTATTGTATGCATTCCTGTATAACCAAACAGATGTATGAATTTAATTCAATGGCTTAATATTTTGTGGGAGCAGATAAAACAAACAGGCTGGCTTGAATGGCTGGGCGTTGGTTTTGGCGTAGCTGAAGTTTTGTTTGCAAAAGCTAATAAAATATGGTTGTATCCTGCGGGTATTATTTCTGTAATAATTACTATTTATCTATTTTATACGGTTGGCTTATATGCTGAAAGTGCTTTAAATATTTATTATCTCATCATGAGTATCTGGGGCTGGTGGCTATGGATTTACAGGAAAGATAAACCGCCGTTGCCTGTTACAAGATCGAATAAAAAAGATAAGAAGATAACAGCCGCTATTGTTGTAACAGCTTTCATCTTCCTTTATCTCATACTTACAAATTTTACCGATTCACAGGTACCTTTATTTGATGCGTGGGTAAGTGCTACAGCATGGGCAGGCATGTGGCTGCTTGCAAAACGAAAGCTTGAAAACTGGATATGGCTTAATATAAGCAATGTCTTTGCCATACCACTTTTGTTTTATAAAGAATTACCGCTTTATGCATTGCTTACGGTTTTTCTTTTTGTAATTGCCATACAAGGATATTTTAAATGGAAAAAGATAATCAATGAAGAACAAAGCATTTGATAAAAAAACAATCGCAGCGTTAAGAAAGTATGCTGCTGTTGCAGATAAAAAAAGTGCATTGCAGCCGGAACAATTAAGCCTTATTTATAAATATGAATGGTTTAAAATTTTTGTTTCGAAAGAATATGGCGGCCTTGAATTGAGTTTGCCCGATGCTTTGCTTTTGGAAGAGCAGCTTGCATATATTGATGGCAGTCTTGGCTGGACAATCACCTTATGTGCCGGCGCTAATTTATTTGTTGGTTATATTGATAAAAAAATAGCAAAACAAATATTCAGCAAGCAAAAAGTTTGTTTTGGCGGCAGTGGTGCTGCAACCGGCAAGGCAGCTATTACAGATGATGGTTATATAATAAACGGCTATTGGAAATATGCAACCGGAGCACCGCATCTTACACATTTTACGGCCAATTGCATTATTGAAAAAGATGGTGAGCCGGTATTGGATAAAAATAATCAGCACTTAATTCAATCATTCTTTTTTAAAAGAAGTGAAGTAAAGGTTATTGAAGACTGGCATACGCCCGGCCTTAAAGCAACGGCAGGCCATAGTTTTTCTGTTGAAAATTTATATGTGCCGAATGAAAGATCATTTATTATTAATGCTGAAACAGTCACACATAACGATGCTGTTTTTCTATTCCCTTTTTTGCAGTTCGCAGAATTAACGCTTGCCGTAAATACGCTTGGAATGACAAGCCATTTGTTAGAAGAAGCAAATGCCGTCATAAATAAAAGAAGGCAGTTAAAAAAGATTACAATAAGGCAGTATGATTATTCAAATAAATTAATTGGAGATGCCAGCAACAAAATTGAAATGCTTCGCACAAAATTCTATGAAACTGCTGCAACTGCGTGGAATGAGCTTTTGATAAAGAAAAATATCCCGGTAAAAACACTAAATAATATTAGTAAGCTAAGCGCCCGGCTTGTAAAAGAATGCCGGGCCCGCGTTGCTGCTGTTTATCCTTATTGCGGGTTATCTGCAATAAACGGTAAAACAGAAATAGAAAGAATTTTCAGGGATGTATTTACGGCAAGCCAGCACAGTTTGCTGAATTATACCGGGATAGAATGAGCGTAAAACTATTTCTTCTTTTTTCTCGCAGATTTCTTTGGCGGGTTAGCTTTTAATTCTTCAATAATCTTTTTGGCTTCTTCAACCGTTAAATCTGCGGCGCGTTCCTGCTGTTCTTTGGTAAGCTTATAATTACGCAATCCCACTTTTAAATAAGGGCCGTAAGGGCCACGCAGCACCTGTATCTTTTCTTTTTCAAAAACCTTTATCGTACGTTCTTCTTTTGCCTGCCGCTTCTCTTTTATAATAGGAATGGCTTCTTCCAGTGTTATACTGTAAGGATCGTACTCCTTACTTAAAGAATAGAATTTTTTATTGTGCGCAACAAAAGGCCCAAACCTGCCGATGTTTACCGTTACATCTTCATTTTCAAACTGTCCTAAATTTCTAGGTAGCTTGAATAACTCCATCGCTTCATCAAAGCTGATGGTTTCAATACTTTGCGTGGGCTTTAGTTTTGCAAAGCGAGGTTTATCTTCATCGTTCACATCGCCAATCTGTACCATTGGCCCATAACGCCCCATACGTGCAACCACTTTTTTTCCGGATGCTTCATCCACGCCTAATTCTCTTTCACCTTTTATGCGTTCTGCATTTTCAAGTGTGTGTTCAACATCTTTTTTAAATGGTTTATAAAAGCCATCAATAGTTTTTTCCCATTGCTTTTTACCTTCTGCAATTTCATCAAACTCATCTTCCAACTTTGCAGTAAAGCCGTAATCCATTATGTCAGAAAAATACTCCACCAAAAAATCTGTTATTACCAAACCAAGATCGGTGGGAAATAATTTAGAACGTTCTGCGCCGGTGGTTTCACTTTCTGTTTTCTTGCTGATATTATCCTGCTTTAAAACCAATACACGGTAATTCCTCAAAACGCCTTCTTTGTCGCGCTTCTCCACATAACCGCGTTTTAAGATAGTTGATATTGTGGGCGCATAAGTAGAAGGCCGGCCAATGCCCAGCTCTTCCAGCTTCTTTACAAGCGAAGCCTCTGTGTATCTTGGTGCTGGCCTTGTAAAACGTTCAATGGCCTGCATTTGATTAAGCGTTAACGACTGGCCCACGCTAAGTTGCGGCAACAAGCCTTCTGCATCTTCTTCCGTTACATCTTCTTCATCCTTGTCTTCCATGTAAACTTTAAGAAAGCCGTCAAATTTCAACACTTCACCTTGCGCCGACAATTCCTGGTTATTGGTTGATATGGCAATCTTTGCTGTTGTTTTTTCGAGCTCAGCATCACTCATCTGGCTGGCGATAGTGCGCTTCCATATTAATTCATACAAACGTTTTGTATCACTATCGTCAACACTTGTATTTTCCATATAGGTCGGCCTGATCGCCTCATGCGCTTCCTGCGCACTTTCGTTCTTATTCCTGAATTTGCGTGGTTGCAAATATTTATCGCCATATTGTTTGCTGATGTTTGAATGAATATCATTCAATGCAGTGTCACTTAAATTCACACTGTCCGTACGCATATAAGTAATATTACCGCTTTCATATAGTTTTTGGGCGAGCAGCATTGTTTTGCTCACGCTGTAACCCAGTTTACGGCTTGCTTCCTGTTGCAGAGTGGATGTGGTGAATGGCGCCGCGGGAGATTTTTTTGCGGGCTTCACCTGTATATCACTTACCTTATAATTGGCGCCTACACAGCTTTGCAAAAACGTTTCAGCATCTTCTGCATTTTTCTGGCGGCTGCCTTCAGCTTTAAAACTTACATTTTTATTATTGATATCCTGCCCGCTAAAAACAGCTTCAATTTTAAAGCTGCTTACCGGTTCAAAAGCATTTATTTCCCTTTCCCTTTCAGCAATTAAACGCACGGCCACACTTTGTACACGGCCCGCGCTTAAAGAATTGCGCATACTCATTTTGCGCCATAATACAGGGCTTATTTCAAAACCAACAATGCGGTCTAAAATTCTTCTTGCCTGTTGCGCATCCACTAAATTCATATCCACCGTGCGCGGATGCTGCACCGCCCTTTGAATGGCGGGTTTTGTTATTTCATGAAAAACGATGCGCTTTGTTTTTACAGGATCCAGTCCAAGCACTTCGCATAAATGCCAGCTTATCGCTTCCCCTTCACGGTCCTCATCCGTTGCCAGCCAAACTTCACCGGCTTTTTTTGCAACAGATTTTAATTCCTTTACAACTTTTTGTTTGTCTTCCGGAATAATATAACGGGGGGAATAATTATGTTTTATATCAATACCCATGTCATCTTTTTCAAGGTCACGGATATGCCCATATGAGCTCTTTACCTCGAAATCGCTGCCAAGGTATTTTTCAATGGTTTTGGCCTTTGCCGGACTTTCCACTATCAATAAATTCTTTGCCATTCACTTTTATTTTTTGTTGACCAGCAACCTAACGCTACAGTCTTTTATTCATTCAGGGCCTGACAGATACATTATGAATTTCATTTTTTTATTATTCTGAGGATGTTTTCTGCATTGGCCTGAAACGGTGCAATATTAAAACAAACAAATTAAAGGCATGAAACATTGAGTTAAAACCGGTTTTAAAAAGCGATTTCTGGCTGCAAGTTTCATTTATTAAATTGTTTTTAGAAAAATGTTCAATATTCAACAAAACAATACGCCTGTTCAATTATAAAACCATTGCAGGTTGAGCATTGTATATTGAATATGGAGTATTGAATATTACATTTCAAACCACGCATTACTAATCACTTATCAACCGATCCTCTTCTTGCCATCTATCAACTGTTCATTATCTTTAGCGCATAAGCTTGCAATTATGAACAGAAGAAAATTTATCAAAAACACATCTGCCGCTGCTGCAGGAATTACTATTTTAAACTTCCCGGTATTTGGAAAAAATGCACCCAGTAATAAAGTTGTTTTAGCCGTAATG
>JAEWBD010000257.1 GCA_023391315.1 Bacteroidota bacterium
CTGCTGACCTCTCCGTGCCCGAAAGTGCCGGGATAATAGCAAAAGAAGTGTTGGACAGATTCGGCAGGATAGATATTATTATCAATAATGCAGGTGCCAATTTAAGCCCCGGCGGCGGTTTCAGCACGCTTTCGGACGAACATTGGAATAATGACTGGCAACTCAATTTTATGTCTGTCATTCGCATTAATAAAGCTTTGTTACCAACTATGATCGAACAAAAAACCGGTGTAATCATTAATGTTTCTACCGGTGCTGCAAAACTGCCTATCTGGGAAATGACTATGTCTTACTCGTCAGCTAAAGCGGCTTTAAATGTGTACAGTAAAGCCCTGGCAAATGAAGTAGCTGGTAAAGGTATAAGGGTAAATGTAGTGTCTCCGGGTGTAGTTAAAACACCCCTGATGCTGGAGTTTATAGAGAATATGGTAAAATCTTCGAACACCAGTTTTGACGACAGTTTTAAAGCAGTGATGGAGAAAATAGGCGTGCCCTTGGGCAGGATGGCGGAACCGGAAGAAATTGCAAATCTTGTAGCATTCCTTGTTTCTTCGGAAGCAAGCTATATCACAGGCATCAATTATTCGGTTGACGGTGGTGCGCTACCTGTCGTTTAAAGCAGTTCGCAGTTGTAATAGTTGGCTTAAGGGAAAGTAACAAGCTTTACATTCTGATTAGCAAGGGTAAGCACATTTTCAGCACTAAAAATGGTTAGTGTAATATAAAAGGCAGGCATTGATGCCTGCCTTTTATATTATGAAACCACCGCTTAGCTGCACTTCTATTTTGCCTGGCTTGAACCAAAAACCTGTTTTAATAATTCCGTAACACGGGCAGCCGGGTCTTTCCTGATCTTTTGTTCTTCGAGGCCCACTTCATAAAAAATACCATCAATCGCTTTTTGCGTTACATAAGCCGTGATATCGGTGGGAACTTTTTTAGTGGCAAATTTATTATACGCTGTAAAGAGGTCGCTCCAGTATTTGGTTGCATCTACTTTATTCAAAGAGTTGGCAATAACCGGGCTAAAAGCAGCCGTAAGTTGTGCCGTAGTCTTGCCTTTAAAATAATTGGTGGCAGCAAAATCTCCACCTTGTAAAATACCCAAAGCATCTGTAATCGTCATTTGTTTAATGGCACTCGTAAAAATAGGCGTAGCCGATTTGGCGGCATCTTCTGCCGCACGGTTTAAAGAAAGGATGGCTTTATCAACCAGGCTTCCCAAACCGAACTGGCGCAATGTTTTTTCAACATTTTGTGCTTCAGGTGGCATTAAAATTTTAATGGCGGCATCCGCAAAAAAACCATCAACCGCACTTAATTGATTGGCGCTGTTTTGTGTGCCAATGGTAAGCGCCTGTTTTAAACCGGCAATTATTTGAGACTGTGATAAATTATTATTAGAAGATGAAGGCAGTGAACCGGCTACCTGCTGCAGCTCGGTACAGGAGCAGAGAAAAATGGTTGTAAAAAAAAGAAACGCTATTTTTTTCATTTTACTGTTTAGTTTGAAAAAGCTTAAAATAATGCCAGTTTAAGCGAATCCGCGCTTTATTACAAATTATTAATATTTGCGAATATATTTTTGCTGCAATTAACAACACAGCTTTTTCATGAAATTATCACACCTCCTTCCCTGCATTGTACTTTTTTTAGCCTGTAATAATAATAACCAGCCGGATAAAATAACAGGTAATAATAACCCTGCTCCTCCAATGATAAACTATTCAATCGTAAAAGTTTATCCGCACGATACATCTTCTTATACCGAAGGCCTGGAATGGAGAAATAACAGTTTGTATGAAAGCGGCGGAATGCATGGAAGCAGCAAAATTTTTCAAACCACATTGGAAGGCAAAACCCTGCAATCTCTCCCGCTGCCAAAAGAATTTTTTGGCGAAGGCATTACTATACTGAACAATAAAATTTACCAGCTCACTTACCAGGAACATAAGGCATTTGTTTACGATGCAGCTACATTCAAAAAAATAAAGGAGATGGAATGGCCTTATGAGGGTTGGGGCATGACGAACAACGGAAAAGATTTAATTATAAGCACCGGCAGCAGCGTGCTTTATTTTGTTGACCCGGAAAACTTTAAGATTCTTAACCAGTTTAGTGTTACAGATAACTATGGCCCGGTGAGTAATTTGAATGAACTGGAATACGTAGATAGTGTTATATATGCGAATATTTATCAAACCGATTATATTGTAAAGATCGATCCTGAAACGGGAAGTGTAGTTGGCAAGCTTGATTTGGGTGGCATCCTGGCTAAAAGCGGTATGCCGGTAAATATTCAAAATTATACGTCAACAACAGGATATGTTTTAAACGGCATTGCCTACGATTCTGCTAAAAACAGTTTTTTTGTAACCGGTAAAATGTGGCCGGCACTTTTTGAAATAAAACTGAACAACTGATCTGGAATTGTTTTTGCACGATAAAGCAATAAATTTTTATGACGAAACTTTCTACCGTTACTCTATTCATAGCCATTATTATTATTGCATCCTCCTGCGCCCGCATATTAAGGCCGGGCACTGGCAACGCTAAAAACAATAAACGCAATACCAATAAAACTACTGGCAATAAAAACAATAATGCGCCTTCAACCACTACCACAGCAAATGTTACCACGTTAAAAAATATTGTATTCAGCACAGCTGCTAATGCCAATGGCGTTAATCAGAAACTTGCGCTCGATGTTTATAAGCCTGCTGACGCAGCAGGAAAAAAATTCCCTGCGATTTTTCTTATTCACGGCGGCGGCTTTGTAAATGGCGATAAAAATTCGCTTACATCAACCTCCTCCAAACTGGCGGTTAATGGCTACGTGGTTGTTTCACTTAATTACAGGCTTGGTTTTGGAAAGAATGGCGCCCGTTCCAACTGCGCCGACAGCAATCTTTTAAAACAGGCCCTTTACCGTTCTGTTGAAGATGCATACGAAGCCATTAATTATGTTGTTCAGCGTGCAGATGATTATAATGTAGATAAGAACTGGATTTTTATTGGCGGGCAAAGCGCAGGCGCTATTACGGCATTGTCAACTGCTTACTTTCAAAACGATCGTACACAAAGATTTTTCTCCAGTGTTGCGGATCAACCAGCAACATTTAACGCAGCCAAAAACGATTTTACCATTCGGGGTGTAATAAGCATGTGGGGTGCATTTTTAGACCCCGGCCTAATTACGGCTAAAACAGCATTGCCAACCATATTTTTCCAGGGAGAGAGAGATAATGTGGTACCATTTAATACAAGGCCATTTGCACCCTGCGCTGTGGCCACGCCCATTTATGGCACCCGTCCTTTATACACCCGCCTGAAAAATTTAGGCGTAACAGCCATTGCACATGTTGATCCCCAGGGTGGACATGGTGTTTTTACTGAAGATTTCAGAATAAAGAATATACTCTGTTTTTTGAATGATGTAAGACAAGGCATGGTAAAACAGGTTTATCTTACTGGTATTCAAAACAGTTGCAGCAATTAGTTTGGTGAGGAATGAGTTGATTGGTTAAATCAGGAATTTGGATATAAGCTCTTGAACAATTGAACCCATAAACTGCAAAACCAAAGCTCTCATTAAGCAGCATACTCCTCCGAAGGAATTTCAAATTTTTCGAGTATCCCCGAAGCAAGTTTCATGGCGCGGCCAATTGCCTGGTCCATATCGTAATACCTGTATTCACCCAGCCTTCCGCATATAAGTACATTTTCCAGTTTTTCGCTTTCAGCCCTGTATTGTTCATACAATTGCTTATTGGCCTTATCAGGAAAAGGATATTCAAAGCTGGCTGAATTTTCCGGCGTAAAAGGTGTTTCATGCGTAAGCATTGTTCCTTTCACTTTATCTTTTTCATCCGGGTGCATTAAATGCTTCCATTCAATGGTTCTTATGCGTGGGTCTTCCACATTTGGATAATTAACCTGTATGCAGGGCTGATGTTGCGTTTCTTCAATATGTTCTACGCGCCGCTCCTGGCCGCGGTATTTTAATTTGCCATACTTATAGCCAAAAAACTCATCAATAGGTCCGGTGAAGATGAGCAATTTCTTTGCCGTCACCTTGTCTTTGTGCAGCAGGTAATCTGTTTCAAGTTCCAAAGGAATGCCATCAATCATATTACGCACCATTTCGGTGTAACCGTTACGGGGTAAAGCATTCCATCGGTGATTGGGCGTTAGCGTGTTTACATTTGATTTATTAATTGTAATGCGCACCGCCAGTTCCTTATCAAGCTCAGTGGCCTTTACACCCCATTGTTTTTCGGTATATCCCTTTATGAATAATTCATATAGCTGGCGGGGCATTTTTGCAAGGCATGCTTCTTCAAAATTGGAAGGCTCGCCTTTAAAAGTTTCTTCCCCCCAGTCTTTACCGGCGATCTTTTCAATGTAATCCTGGTTCACAGGCCAGTTGAGATATTCACCGTTAACTTTTGACCGTATGGTTGCAGACCAATTATAAAATTCTGTAAACCGGTTTAAAAAATTCCAGATTTTTTCAGAGCCGCACCTGAAATAATGAGGGCCATATTTATGGATCATTGCCCCACTCTCGTGCCTGTAATCAAAAACATTCCCTGCAAGGTGGTTTTTCCGGTCGAGGATAATTACGTTCTGGTTATGATCTGTAAGTATGCGTGCAATAGTACTGCCGGTCAGCCCTGCGCCAACAATTACGAAGTCTTTTTCAGTCATTAAGCAAATGTAAGTTTTAGTATAATATTATTTGGCATGCTACAATATGCATATTAATATGCTCCCTTGCCAGATAACACAACAACGGGTGTTTGCATGAGAATTTTCATGTCAAGTAAAAAGGTATATTCTTCAATATATTCTGTATCATGCTCTATCATAAATTCTGCACTTGTATTATTTTCCCTGTCCCTTATTTGCCATAAGCCGGTAATACCCGGGCGCACAAGACAGCGCACTTCTTTAAATTCAGGATAAGGTACAAGCATAAATGGTACGAGCGGCCTTGGGCCTACTATGCTCATATCACCGAATAACACATTAAAAAGCTGGGGCAGTTCGTCAATACTGGTTTTACGGATAATTTTTCCAATCCAGGTGATGCGTGAATCATTTTTGTCTTTATGTAAAACACCCTTTTCAGCACTTTCAATATGGCGTTTATGATCCTTATGTTTTACGCTGTGGTCTGTAACCATCGACCGGAATTTATGGCATTTAAAATTTATGCCGCCATAACCTACCCTGTCGTTACTGTACAGGATGGGACCCTTTGAAGTTAATTTTATTAAAAGTGCTACAGTTATTAATATAGGAGCAAAAAGTATAATAAGTATAGATGCTACCAAAATATCAAAAGCACGTTTAAGGAAAAATTGAAATGATTTTTTCTGAATGGACCGGCTTATTGTATAAAAAGAACCCTGTTCCTCTGGTTCATTAGCATATACATGAACAAACTCGGTATCTTCCGCAGTATTGCTGGTAAAATTTAGTTTCATAGTTACTTGTTGTTTAAATAGGATACTTAACAAAGATATAAGTTTTCGGAAAAGATTATATGGAAATCAACGACCGTAGTCAATTATTCCGAAAAAAACGTATTTTTCTTGGTTAACGTATCTATCGGGGTAACAAATATGCGCACTCCCCCTGCAAGCATGATACCAGAATTCATTATTTGCAGAATTATTACTATCATTGCCAAAAACAGCTGCGTTTAAATGCTATTTAATTCCTTAGCCTTCGTTGGTTTTTTTATAATTGTTACATCACTCTTTTTTCTGCTGCCCCATAAATACAGATGGCTGCTATTGTTAATGAGCAGCTGTTATTTCTACATGTCGTTTCTGCCTATATATATATTGGTATTAGGCTTTACGATTGTAATTGATTATTTCGCCGGCATTTTTATTGAGAAAAGCGAAGGGCGGAAAAGAAAGCTTTTCTTATGGCTGAGTATAATCACCAATGTAGGCATACTCGGCTTCTTTAAATATTTTAATTTTATTAATGATAACATAACAATCCTTCTAAAGCTTTTCAACTTTACAAACCCGGTTCAGGACCTAAGCTTTATTCTACCTATTGGCTTATCGTTTCACACTTTCCAGGCAATGAGTTATACGATAGAAGTTTATCGTGGCAACCAGAAGTCTGAGCGCAATTTCGGAATATATGCTTTGTATGTAATGTTTTATCCGCAGTTAGTGGCAGGGCCCATTGAGCGGCCGCAAAATATTATTCACCAGTTTTATGAACTCAAAAAATTCGAATATGAACGCGTGGTGGCCGGCCTGAAAATTATATTATGGGGTTTTTTTAAAAAGCTGGTGGTGGCCGACAGGCTTGGTATTTATGTAAACACGGTCTTTGCCAATCCTTATCATCACAGCGGTTTAACCTTATTTACAGCCAGCATGTTTTTTTACGTGCAGATATACTGTGATTTTTCCGGTTATTCAGATATTGCCATTGGCAGCGCCAAGGTAATGGGTTACAACCTGATGGAAAACTTCAAAAGGCCACTTTTTGGCCGGAGCTTTGCCGACAAGTGGTACCGCTGGCATATTTCGCTTTACACCTGGTTTAGAGATTATGTATATCAGCCTCTTGCAAAAAGAGCAAGGCGCAACCGGTTTAAACTGCTAAGCTATGTTGTGCTCATCTTTACATTAAGTGGCTTCTGGCACGGCGCCAACTGGACCTTTATTTTATGGGGCATGTCCGCAGGCCTGAGTATTGTAATTGAGCGTATTTATAAAGATAAAGTGCGGCCACATAAATATATAAGTAAAAGATGGATGACTTTCTGGGGTACTTTAATACCATTTCCGATAGGTTGTATTATGCTGGTATTCTTCCGGGCGCCGTCCCTTACCGATGCAATGCACATATTAAGTTCCATCGTTACATTCAAAAGCGGGCACTTCTTTAAGGGGACACCTCCTATCAATTTTTATTACTGCCTCATTGCAATGGGCATGCTTTTTATGGTTGAATACGTTCAGGAATATTATCCCAAAATAAAATTCATCGGCAATAATTCAGTTGTAATAAGATATACGAGCTATGTTTTAGCTATACTGATAATATTAATGATTGGCGTATTTAATGGCGGGCAGTTTATTTACTTCCAATTCTAAGAAAACACAAACAGGTTAGGTTAATGACAAGAGAAGAAATAAATCATGTTGCAAGGTTTTTAAAAAAGTTATCCATTCTTGCAGCCTTGCTTTTTGTATTCGACCGTGGCATTGGATTATTTCTTCAGTATTTATATGAGAAAGATCCGCCGCCCGATATAAAGGCTTTCAATCACGTAATGAACACGCCCCTGGAAGATGTTTATATATTTGGCAGCTCAAAGGCAGCACATGGTTATGTAAGCAATGTTTTTGCCGATACGCTTGGCTTAACCTGTTTTAATGCTGGCAGGGAACAAACCAATATTTTATACGCAGATGTTGTTATGAGCGAAATGCTGCGCAAACATTCTCCCAAACTTGTTATTCTTGACATAACAGCCAAAGAAACCGTGGCGCACAATATGGAAGCCAGCAAGCTTATTCTTGCCAACCTCATGATTCCGCATATCAGTACAGACACTTCTTTTTTACGCATAGGTAAAGAGCTTTTTCCAAAAGAAGTATTTGCAGCCAGGGTATCTATGTTGCAGCGGTATAACTCCCAGGTATTGCCACTCTTGCTTGGCACCAAAAAAAACCGTTTTGAAGAAAACGGCTACCTTCCCATTCACGGTACCAAAATTGAAGGCGAAATACCCGCTTTCCAGGACAAAGGCGAAAGTTATGATACCACGGCAAAGGATTATTTTGAACATTTTGTAACCATGCTGCAGGAAAAAAATGTAAAGCTGGTCATCATACAATCGCCGTATTACGTACAAAAATTTACAACCTCTCCTTCATTAGCTGCATTAATGCCCATCATTAAAAAATATAATGTTGAGTACCTCGATTACTCCTTCGATCCTGAATTTTTCAGGAAAGATTATTTTTATGATAATGTACATTTAAATGATAAGGGTGCTCATGCCTTTTCTGCAAGGCTGGCATCAGATTTAAAGAAAGACTTCGAAAAAAATGATCCTGCAGTTTTAAATAAATCACAAACGGCCAGGCAATGAACGATTTCCTAAAGCAAAACAGTCATCTTCTTGAAAAACCTGTTATCGTTTTTGGTACGGGCCGTTCGGGCACAACTGTGATTTCCGAGATTATTTTTCAGCATGAAGATTTAGCCTGGCATTCTAACTGGCAGGAACTTTTTCCAAAGTTTGCACCCATCAATTACCTGCGGAGTTTATTTGATAATAAATACTGGCGGATAATTGGTATGAATACACAAAACAATAAATCGTTCCGCAACTATATTTTATTCAGGCCGATTGAACGTTACGATTTCTGGGAAGCGGTTACAGGCGAACGCATAGATTTTTCCCGCAGCTTTTTGCTGAATGAAAAGGCAACACCTGAAGAACAGGAACATATAAGAACGTTTTTTGCACGGATAGTAAAATACCAGAAACGTAAAAGGCTGGCTATAAAAATTACAGGCCCGGCGCGGATGGAATATTTAATGAGCATTTTTCCCGATGCACAGTTTATAAATATTCAACGTGACCCCGTGGCTACCATTCGTTCATGGATGGAAATTTACTGGAACGAACAAATAACCAACCAGCTTTGGTGGCAGGGCGCTTACACAGAAGCAGAGTTGAAAAAAGCGGAAGAATTATCTTCCGACAAATTCTTATTTGCCGCTTTTCAATACAGGAAACTGATGGAAACCACGCAGCAGGAAATTGAAAAAATGCAGCCTGATATTTATACAACTTCCTATGAAGATTTTGTAAAAGATCCGCAGGCATTTATAAAAAACCTCATGAATTTTGTGCATTTGCAGCCGTCGAAACTGGTGGATGCTTTCATGCAAAAATTATCTATTGCTAACCGCAATGAAAGAAAAGCAGTTTCGGAAAAGTCTGAAATAACGCCGGAAACCAAACAGCAAATCATGGAAATTGTAAACGCCTGATGGCTTTTACCAAACACATAAATAATGGCAACAGTTGGGAGTGAAAAATATCTTGATAAACCTATCATTATTATTGGCAGCGGGCGCTCCGGCACTACCATTATGTCTGAAATTATTTTTCAGCATGAAGACCTTGCCTGGCATTCCAACTGGCAGGAGATAATTGTGTTTACGCCATTAATAAATTTATTAAGGCCGCTCATGCATAATAAATTCTGGGGCCTTAAAAGGTTTTACAAATATGTTGGCGTAAGCAAGAATACGCGGCAAAAACACCAGTCAAAAATTGATCTTGTTCTATTCAACCCCATTGAGCGTTATAATTTCTGGGAACACATCACGGGTAAACGCATAGATTTTTCACGTGGCTTTTTAATGAATGAAAAAGCCACACCAGATGAGGTGAAACGCATTCGTTCTTTTTTAAATAAGCAGGTAAAATACCAGGGCAAAAAAAGGCTCATCATGAAATTTACCGGCCCTGCCCGGCTGGAATATTTAACCAGTATATTTCCGGATGCGGTTATTGTAAATGTTATCCGCGATCCGGTGGCCACCGTTCGTTCCTGGCTCGAAGTGGGCTTCTGGCAGCGCATGGGCATTGACAAATTATGGTGGCGCGGCGCTTACACGCCTGAGGAAATTGCTTATTCCGAAACCATAAAAGATAAGCCTGCATTAATAACGGCCCTTCAATACAAAAAATTGATGGAAACCACGCAGCAGGAAATTGATAAGCTGGGTTTGAAAGTGTATGAATGCCGCTATGAAGATTTTGTAAAAGATCCCAAAAACTTCATTCATAAAATGATGGATTTTATGCAATTGCCGCCATCCAAAAATGTGGATGCCTATCTTGAAAATATGATTGTGGATAACCGCAACGAGCGGCAATCTGCAAGTAAGAAAAGCGCAATGCCGGAAGAAACGAAACAGCTGATTTTAGCAATAACAGGTAATTATAGTTGAATAGCTGATATGTTGAGTTGTTGACAGGTAAGCCAATAATCAACCAGTCAACTAATCAACCAGTCAACCAGTCAACTAATCAATTAAAAAAGCATGGACAAGAAACTAAAAGTAGCCCACGTAATCCGCGTATTCAGCTATGGCGGCGCAGAAGTTTTGTTGCGTGAATGCTTTGCCCATCCCTATTTTAAAGAAAATGTAGAGTCTGATCTCTATATCCTTGATCACAAAAAACTTGGCCTTGTTCCGGAAGTAAAACCCAATGTTAATTCAATTCATTATTACAGGATTACAACGCCAAAGTTTCCGATAGCGTATGCAAAATTTTTGCGGCATATTATAAAAGACAAATACGATATTGTTCACATGCACCTGCCCGTTGCAGGATGGATGACCATACCGGCGAAATTATTTAATCGCAAAACAAAATTTATTTACAGCGAGCATAACCTTGTAAATTTTTACGCCAAATACAATTATTATTTAAGCGGCCTTACTTATGGTTTTTTTGATTGCCTGGTTGCTGTTTCTTACGAGGTGGGCGAAGTAATAAAAAAAATGCACAAAGGTTGGTTTTATAAAACCCGGAAAGCCGTTACAATCCTCAACGGCATCAATACAGATAAATTTACCAACGCACACCGTGATTATGATAATGCAAACAACAATTTCACGGTTGGGCTGGTGGCGAGGTTTCGCCCGCAAAAGCGCGTTGACCGCTGGGCAGAAGTAGCCGCTGAAGTGCATAAACTCAACCCAAACATAAAATTCCTGATGGTGGGAGACGGGCCTGATGATGACATGCTGCGTGAGAAAATAAAAGCCTTAAACATGGAAGGCAAAATTGAATTGCCCGGCATGTTAAGCGATACAGCAAGCGCCTATAAGCGTATTGATATTTTCTTGCTGACAAGCGATTTTGAAGGATTGCCCCTTGCCATTATGGAAGCCATGAGCACGGGCTGTGTACCGGTGGTAAGCAATGTTGGTGGCATTAAGCAATTGCCTTTCGATGGCTTTGGGTATAAGTTTGATGAATTTAACCCCGCCGGAATTGCCAGGGTTATTGCAGCTTATGCAGATGATCCGCAGAAATTTAAAACTGAAAGCCAGCGTGCAAGAAGTTTTGTCGAGCAAAATTATTCACTTACCAAACAGGTGCATGAAATAGTGGATTTGTACAGGGAATTAATATAGACTATTAATTACAGTTGCGGGACAGAAAGGATGTAAGAATCTTATTATTTCAATACCACATAATCGCCTTTGGCATCAATTGAAATTACAGGTAGTCTCTTTTCCTTTTCAAAATAATCATATACTTCTTTCAGTTTATCGGCAAATACCTGAAGGCCAGGCTGGTCTTTGGTTGTCTTTTCCAGGTAAGCCATACTCTTGGGATTATCAAAACGAACGGGATAAATGTGCACCGGAATGAAATCCTGCCCGTTACTCTTGGCGCTCATTGCCAGAATATACAATTCTTCAATCTGCGGGTCCTGAATGGGAATGCAGCCAACTGTTATGCAGCTCCCGTGAATATAAATATCACCACCAGGATTAAATTTATTGGTAGTACATACAATTTTATCGGAGGCATTAGGATAATTCAATCCCAGCGACATGTGGTAATTACTGTTGGGCTTAAACTCATTGATATAATAAAAACCTTCAGGCACCTGGTAATCACCCTGCATGCGTTTAGGGCCTAAAGTGCCCGCCAATGCACACACAGAGTAGGTTTTAAATAATTTAAATGGCTCATTCCTGTTGTTGCGCACCCAAACTTCCAACTGGCTGTCGTATTTAAAGGAACGGATATACATCTGCTTCACAGGCCATTGCAAACCGGCAGCGACTAACTGTTTCTTTAAGGTATCTGCCTTGCGGTTCATGGCCTCGCTTACGCGTGGAAAATTAGACTGGTAATCTATGAATGACGGCTGCGCTGCTGCACACAAACCCACAAAAACCAAAGCAGCTAAAAGAAAAGATTTCATCCGTATATTTTTTGTTTTTTACAGTGAGGCGAAACGACTTAACATATATTATGCTGTACGATAATTTAATACGTGCATTTCATAGTTGCAAAATAATTTAAAAATAGCGGGATACGAAATTATCCTTTGTTAATGTTGAAACAGCAATAGCTTATTGCCAATAAAATAAGCGCAAGACTTCAGTCAACCACTCATCAATTAATTATGCAATCAATTAAAAGAAAGGTATTTTGCGCTTCCAATCTTCTGAACTAATCATCCCGGCAACTTAACCAGCTTTATTTATTCAAATAATGATATTGTATGAAAAAAATTTCATGGTTAGTTGTATGCAACCTGTTTGTATTGTGCTTTATACTCTCCTGTTCCCGGGTAGGCGGCCATAGTCTTACGTACGAGGTAAGTGAATCGGGAACATATTTTACAATCCGTGCAAAGTATGATAAACAGCAATCAGAAGAAGTTGACAGGTTTATGGACCGGTATTTTGATAAGTATAAAAAATTTTCATTCCAAAATACTGTGATGGATGCAACCCTTACGCTTAATGATGGCACAGGATTTTATATAAAAAAGCAGCCGGGATATCTTTCCATCAAATTCAATAAAGAAAAAAACTCACCGACTGCCTACAGGCAAATGAAGCTGCTGGGTGAAAGATTAAAAACAGTTATGCAGGAGTAAATTCTGCTATACTTTTAGTTGGCCTTCAATTGAGTCATCAAGCGTTTTGCCCATAGCTGCACCTATTAATTTTTTAGCAAATGCTATGGCAGCACCATGTTTTGTATCCCAGTAATAACCTTCCGAAGGTTCAACTTTTATTACCGATATACGCGGGTCGTTTTGGCCTTCGGTAAACCAGGCTTTTAAAACCGGTTCCCACAATTCCTTAATCTTTTCCTTATCAGTACTTACTGTGGCTTTGCCGCTAATGCTTAAAAAGTCGCTGTACGAGCTGCCCTGGAATAAGAGCTGCACATTTTTATCGGCTTGCAGTTCTTCATTTTTATGGCTGTCAGTTGCACTAAGAAACCAAAGATTACCCTCATCATCTATTTTTTGTACCGACATTGGCCGTGTTGTAAATTCATCGCCCGGAACTTTATTGGTACAGAAAAAACATGTTTTTGCACTGCTTACCAATTCCTTAATTTTTTTCGCCGCCTCGTTGCCTGCTAAATTTTCGCGGTTCTTTTCTGGCTGTTGTTTGTTAATGCTATCCATAAGTTTTTTTATAAAAGCTATCAAAATAAATACCTCATTTTCTACAGGGTTACCTATTTTAATTTTGTTTATTAAATGCAGCACAGTCTGTTAGTGTCTGACAATTACCGGGCATTAATAACCTCAAAAACGCTTTTTAAATTTCCCTGTTGCATGCAATTGATTTCAAAAACAGAATTGCCGCGTATAAAGCACCGCACTGCGGCACTGGTATATTTTTTTCTTTCAGGATTTGGCTATTCCACATGGGCCTCCCGCATACCCGGTATCCAGCAGCAGTTGCATATAAACGAAGCGCAGTTAGGTGCCGCCTTACTGGCTGCGCCCATAGGAGTGCTGGTAACCGTTCCTTTTACGAGTAATTTATTAAACCGGTACAGCAGTAAAAGCATCATGATCCTCGGAGCGCTTTTTTATAATGTAATGCTGGCCCTGTTGGCATTCACCACCCATTTATGGCAATTATGCATCGTATTATTTTGTTTTGGCTCTTCGCGCAACCTGCTCAATTTATCTATGAATGCCCAGGGTGTTGAGGTGCAGCGTTTATACGAGCGGTCCATCATCACCAGCTTTCATGCGGTGTGGAGTATGGCTGGTTTTGCAGGCGCTGCCGTGGGTTATCTTTTTGTTGTTTCCGGTTTACCGCTCAGCGTTCATTTTTTATCTGTGAGTATAATCCTCATCCTTCTTTCAGTTATCTTCTACCCCAACACCTATTATATTTTGCAGCAAACCAGCCAGCGTAAAAAGTTTTTTGTGTGGCCCGATAAAGCACTAATTGTTTTTGCGCTCATTGCATTTGCTTCTATGGCTTGCGAAAATGTGATGTACGACTGGAGCGCCATCTATTTTAAAAAAGCTGTGCTTACACCAAAAGATACTGCTACCGCCGCTTTTGTTTTATACATGGTTTGTATGACAACCGGCAGATTTTTAGGCGACAGGATTGTACCGAAGTTTGGCACCAGCACCATTTTAAAATATAGCGGCCTTTGCATTTTTTCGGGACTATTAATAGCCAGCCTCTTTCCATACATAATACCGGCATCCATAGGTTTCGTGCTTACCGGTTTTGGGGTATCGTGCATTATACCGCTTATTTTTGGGCTTGCCGGGAAATCTACTACCATGAGCAGTGGTATGGCCATCGCTTCTGTATCCACCGTTAGCTATTTTGGTTTTTTAGCTGTTCCTCCCGGCGTAGGTTTTATAGCACAGGCAATTGGTTTAAGATGGTCGTTCGGCATCATCGCCCTTTTCGGCGCAGCCATCTTCCTGCTGGCCTCAACAATTAAGAAAGATGAAGGTTAAACGTTTTAACCTGCACCTTCTTTTATAAATCCAGGAAAAGATTATCCAAAGAAATACCCAAAATATATTTAGGCATTACAGGTTGTTAAGTGTGCACACAGCCTTCTTTATTTTAAAAACACAGGGTTTTATAAATTAAAAAAATCATGCTGCACAAGGAATGCCCATGCTTATTTAAAAATTAATAAGCAGTGCCGGAATATATTACGTATAGAAAAAAAATACTGTTGAATAAAGACTTGACGTAAAGCGGCTATACAAAGACTATGTACGTTATACACAACAGGTAATGAGTTAGTTATATAATTTTAAATTTCTGTTTGCCATCTTTTTTGGGTATAAAATTTGGGTTGATTTTCCTAAAATTTAAATCTTGTGCAATGAACGTAATAACAGCTACAAAATCTGGTTTGTCACTTATTGTTGACCAGCTCCAGAAACAAAAGGAGGAACTTACCGCCATTTATAACAATGCTATTACCAATGGCGAAAAATTAAATGAGGTGAAAACTATTTATATCACTTTAAAAGATGTAGATAAACGTTTAAATGAGTTATTACGTATTTGTTAACGTCATTGTTCTCTTACGCATATAAAAAATCCCATACAATCATGGGATTTTTTTATTTATACAATTTCAGTTTAACACGCAGTAAATTAATTCTGCTTATAGCTTTGCAGCCCGTTGTAACAAAGCAACTATTAAACTGTTTCGTTCATGCAAAAACCTGTGCTGGTTATAAAACTTGGCTCTGCAACCATCAGCAAAGCTGACGGCTCTATTAATAAAACCATTATAAAAAAGATAACCGATGAAATTGCTGCGCTGTCTGCCAACTGGCGCATAGTGTTGGTGTCAAGCGGCGCAGTGGGCAGCGGCAAATCATCCATTCAAAATTATAAAGGCAGCATAACCGAGCGCAAAGCGGCTGCGGCAGTAGGCAATCCAATACTTATACAGTTATACCATAAATATTTTTCAAAGCATAGCATTTCAGTGGCGCAGGCTTTATGCGAAAGGCATCATTTTTCCAACCGCCTGCAGTTTCTCCAGCTTAAAGAAACATTTGCCGCTTTCTGGAACAATAATATTCTCCCGGTAGTAAATGAAAATGATCTTGTAAGCAATATCGAATTAAAATTTTCCGATAATGATGAACTTGCCACATTAATTGCCGTAGGGTTTGATGCGGCAACGCTTATTGTTTGTACTTCCGTCGGCGGTTTTTTGGATAGTGAAAAAAAGATAATTCCTGTTATTGAAAAAATAGATAAAAATATACAGGGCTACGTTCAAAACGATAAAAGCAGCCTTGGCCTGGGCGGCATGTTATCAAAGCTTAC
Organism: Bacteroidota bacterium; assembly: GCA_023391315.1. Classification (GTDB taxonomy): domain Bacteria; phylum Bacteroidota; class Bacteroidia; order Chitinophagales; family Chitinophagaceae; genus Parafilimonas. The sequence continues at coordinate 15,907 of JAEWBD010000257.1, forward strand.
GTTTACCAGGCTTGCTACATCGCTTGGAATAAAAGTGATTATCTGCGGATTAAAGATGCCGGACTTTTTTACGTCGGCATTGCAGGGTTTAAATGGCACCACTTTTATTCCGCAGAAATCGAATTTTAAAGCCCGGCAAAAATGGCTTGCCAGCGGTTCAATTACGCTGGGCAATATTGCGCTTGACGCCGGCGCCGTAAAAGCTTTGACTAACCGGAAAAGCCTGCTTACAGTGGGCATTAAACAGGTGGAAGGCAGTTTTACTGCGGGGGAAGTGGTTCAGCTTATGAATGATGTGCAGGAAATAATAGGCGTTGCCAAAGTAAAACTGGATGCAAAAGAAATGCGTGCACAAATAGCACAAAAAAATATAGTGGCGGCGCATGCCGATGATATTGTAATATTTTAAAATGCAATTGCGGTTAGCGCTAACTATTATAACTGGTGCATCACCGCAAAAAAAATATTTTTACAGCCACATGCAATCAATACAACCACTCATTATAAAAACATATAAGGCCGCTGTTCATCTCCGCAATTGTACTGATACGCAGATAAAAAAGACATTGAACATGCTGGCTGATGCGCTGGAAACAAATACAGCCGTTATCTTGAAAGCCAATAAAAAAGATGTTGCTAAACAGGATGTAAACGATCCGCGTGTTGACCGCTTATTGCTGAATGAAGAACGCATTAAAAGCATAGCCAACAGCATAAGAAAAATAAGTAAGCTGCCAAACCCTTCTAATAAAATATTGGATAAGCGCACCTTGCCCAATGGCCTTGAGCTGGAAAAAATTAGTGTGCCGCTGGGTGTTGTGGGCGCAGTATATGAATCAAGGCCAAATGTTACGTTCGATATTGCGAGCTTATGTTTACGCAGCCAGAATGCCTGCTTATTAAAAGGAAGTAAGGAAGCGGAAGCAACCAATAAAGCATCCATAAAAATTATTAAAGATGTTTTAAAGGCCAATAATATTGATGCGGATTGCATAACGCTTTTGCCAAGTGAAAGGGAAGTGGTACAGGAATTATTTTCGGCCACGAAATATGTGGATGTAATTATTCCGCGTGGCTCCGACAGTCTTATACAGTTCGTGCGTAAAAACAGTTTGGTGCCCGTAATTGAAACAGGCGCCGGCGTTTGCCATGTGTATGTAGAAGAAAACGCTGATATAAATAAAGCGGTGAATATTGTAATAAATGCCAAAACTACAAGGCCTGCTGTTTGCAATTCTTTAGACACAATAGTGGTGGATGAAAAAATCGCAAAACCGTTTTTGGATAAGCTGCAGCCTTTGTTTGCTGCATACCCGGTTGAAGTTTTTGCTGATAACAAATCATACAAATTGCTGAAAGGTTATCCGCACCTGCAGCATGCAAAACCCGGAGATTTCGACAATGAATTTTTAAGCCTGAAATGTGCTGTAAAAGTGGTAAAAAATATAGATGAAGCATTAGCACATATTGCCCTCCATTCCACCAAGCATTCTGAAGCGATCGTATCAAAAAACAAAAAAAGCTGTGAGCGCTTTTTGCGCGAAGTGGATGCTGCTGCTGTTTATGCCAATGCTTCCACCAGGTTTACAGATGGGGAAGAGTTTGGGCTTGGTGCTGAAATAGGTATATCAACACAAAAGCTGCATGCCCGCGGGCCATTTGCCCTGGAAAAACTCGTAAGCGAAAAATGGGTGGTGAGGGGTAACGGGCAAGTGAGATAGCCGCTTTTTAATATTCGTCTCAACTTTCTATTGAAAAGAAATGATTATTGAGTATTTGATTTGACTATTTATAAGATCTTACCTTCTTCCATTGCTTTCAGCTCTTCATCATTGAAATCATATATTACCGGAACGCATGTTGCTAACTCCCTCGCTACAATTTGTTCAGGGGTAAGGTTTTCAATAAACATAATAAGGCTGCGCAAACTGTTGCCATGTGCTACAACCAAAACATTTCTTCCTTTAAGCAATTCAGGCAAAATAGCTTTCTTAAAATAGGGCACAACACGTTGGTATGTATCCTCCAAACTTTCTCCGCCAGGCGGGGCCACATCAAATGAACGGCGCCAGACGTGCACCTGCTCCGCTCCGTATTTAATTGCCGTTTCCGTCTTATCTAACCCTTCCAGTTCGCCGTAACTTCTTTCATTTAAAGCCGCATCTTTTATTACCGGGATATTTTGAAGCCCGCATTTATCCAGTACTATCTGCAGTGTATGTTGTGCCCTTTTCAGCATAGATGTAAAGGCTATATCAATTTTTTCTGACCTTAACTGATTGGCGGCGCCTTCCGCTTCATGGCAGCCGGTCTTTGTCAGGTCAATATCAAGCTGGCCGGTAAACCTGTTTTCAAGGTTATACAGCGACTGGCCATGCCTTAATAATATTAATTTCACATTCAATGGAATTTCTTTTGAATTGCACAACAGGTGCAAATTAAAGAACTGCGTTTTGGGTTGCGAAATAAGTTAATTGATGATCCGGCAAAGGATAACTGCCATTAGTTCCTGAATTCCTGCGAAACCATAATACCATAACGGCCGCCATCAAGAATGCCGATACCGATTCTGCCAAAGCCTGGTCTTAATATATTTTCGCGATGCCCTTTGGAATTCATCAATCCTTCATGTGCCAGTGAAAGTGTTTGGGCAAGCGCAAGGTTTTCGCCGGCCAGTGTAAAATGAACATTAGCTTCACGCATACGGTCAAAAGGATTAGCGCCTTCGGGTGTGAGATGCGCAAAATAACCGCGTTTAAACATATCCGCCGAATGTACAAGCGCCACTTTCCTTAGTGCACTGTCCGCAGCGAGCAAAGACAGCCCTGCCTTGCGCCTCTCTTTATTCACCAGATCCAGCATTTTTGTTTCGAGGTCAGAACGTTCTATAAAATCAGAGGTTTTAAACGGCAGCTTTACAATCTCATTACTTTCCGGCTCCACCGTTAACTTATTCATGCTCCGGTTAACGGCCTCATCAAATACGGGGGATAATTTTTCATTCAGCCACTCTGCAGGCATCACGAAATTATCGGCCACAATACTGTTACGCGCCGCATCGGCCACATCTTTGGAAATGGACAGGGAAAATAGTAATGCAGAAAGTATGGACGCCAGTATCAGCCCGTTGATAAAACCCGGTATCATGCCTGCAGCATAATTAATTGCGCTGCGGTGCATACGCATACCGGCTGCACTTAAAATAGCATCAATAATAAATGATAACAATAACCGGATTGCGGTTATAGCAATTATGAGTGATAATGGTGCGCTCCATACGCCAAGCGATGGCACATATTTTTCAATAAGTTTCGCAAGGAAAGGATAAAACACAAACCCGAAGCAAACGCTGGCTATCCAGCCGAATAATCCAAGGCTGCCGGCCAAGAAACCACGTTGCCAGCCCGCCCACATTGCCAGCAGCATAACTGCAATTAATAACGCATCTACCCAATTCATTGGGGCGTGCATAAGCAAAAACTATGCTACCTGTATAAAAAGGTTTGTTATGGAGTTTTATTGATCAAAATTTTTATTGATTGGCGCAGGCCCCATTTTGAGCATAGCCATTAACTGGTTCATCGTTTTTTGCATGCCTTCAGTGCTGCCATCGAGAAATATTACATTGCCTTTACCATATTCAGCAAAGTTTTTTATGGCTTCCGTCCACATGCTGAACAAAATAACATTTGTATCAAGGTTGGCCTGTTTCATTTGTTCGGCCGCCTGGCTCATACCACGTGCCACTTCTTCCCGGAAAAGTGCAACACCCTGGCCACGCAAACGGGCGGCTTCGCGTTCTGCTTCGGCAGCAATTTTTATAGCATTACCTTCTGCTTCTGCGCCTTTTGTTTTGGTGATGAGTAAAGCCTGGCCTTCATTTTCTGCAGCAGCTTTCAGGTTATTGCTGGCAACCACCTTGCTCATGCTTTCCATGATAGCTTTATCAAAAGTGATATCGTTTATTTGCAGGTCAAGTAAATGATAGCCCCAGTCTTCCAGCACATGGTCCACTTCAAACTTTACAGATTCCACCAAATCTTTTCTCAAGCCAAGTATTTCGCTTTGCCTTTTTGTGGCCACATAGGAACGGATATTTCCTTCAATCGTGCGCACCAGTGCCTGCATTAAATCTTTATCACTAATAAATTTAAACGCCACTTTCTTTACCGTTTCTTCTTCTGCATTCATTACCGCATACAGCAGCATGCTTTTAAAATAAACATTTGCCTGGTCCTGTGTTACGGCCTGGAATTCGAGTTCCACAGAACGGTTTTGAATGCTGATGCGGCGGTATATCTGTTCGAGTATTGGTATTTTAAAATTAAGGCCAGGCCTTAATATGCGCTGGTATTTTCCAAACATGGTTATCACTGCAATTGTGGCCTGGTTAACGGTTACAAGCCCGCTGAAAACAATGAACAGCAGAACAGCCAGCCACCAGTAGTTAAGTATTTCCATAAGTAATTAATTTTTGGGAAAGATAATAAGAGTTAAACATAACAGGGCGGTTTTGCGTATAATAAACACGGCTTATTATACTATACGATAACAATCAGCTTTCCACAAATGTAACCTGAAGTGCAATCATGGAGGGAATACCTACAATGCCAAACAGCGGCAGCCAGGGAAGAAGCGGTAATAGAATTTTGAGCCGGGCATTGCGTTTCGCTGATTTTTAAGGCCTGGTTATTTTTTGATTGGCAGCGCTGGCAACAGCTTCTGTGGCATTGCACATGCAGCTATTCTTATACTTCCGGAGATGGTTTTATAAACAGTAAAACATATTGTTTTATAGCAAAGTCTATAAAAACTTTAAGTGAACTTATTATGATGCCTCTTCCCACACCTGCACCAAATACGACAGCATTTCAACCGCTTTTTGCATATCTTTTACACCAATCCATTCATGCCTGCTGTGAATGGCCTGCATACCTGTAAATAAATTAGGACAGGGCAAACCCATAAAACTTATGCGGCTGCCATCTGTACCACCACG
>JAEWBD010000296.1 GCA_023391315.1 Bacteroidota bacterium
ATATAGTCTGCTGCGGCAATAGCGTCCTTATCTATCTCTCCCTTTTCTACATTCCATTTTGCATAAGTAATGTTATTGGCTTGCGGCCGTATTGCAGTATCTCTAACCAGTACAATTACAGAATGACCCATGCCTGTTAAAAATTGTTGCAGCGCCCTGCCAATTATTCCGGTGCCGCCTGTGAGTAAAATTGTTGCCATGCGTAATTTTAATGTCCAAAGCAACAAAGTTTATTCCTTATTGTATACAGAAATAAAAAACACCTGCCTGAGGCAGGTGTTTTAAAACATCATGCAGCTTCACCCCTACTTTATCTCATTTATCCACTGCTGCACAAATGTTCTTGAAGTTTGCACTACATCACTGCCTGCACGAAAAGCCATTTTCCATTTATTATTTTTGGCTTCATATTTCTGATCTGCAAAATATAGCTTGCCATTTCTTTCAATTGTTGCTGCATTAAAATCAATATCGGCAGTTGCCGCCATAAATTCTTCCAGCCTTTTCTTTATAAACAACATCGGGTTATCAGGATAGCTTTCCTGCCATTTAGCTGCTTTATCTGTAGAATCCTTACTGTAATATTCAAGCATGGTTGCATAATTATCAGCATAATATTTTAAAAACTCGTTATCTGGTTTCTGTAAATCTTCAAGGTATTTTTTTGCGTCATCCAATGCAGATTTAAACGAAGCTTTATCTTCGGCTGAAGCATTATCGTAATATTTCTGTGCACTTTCAAGCGTTTGTGTTGCCTGGCCTATTAATTCTTTCCTGTAAGCTTCGGGCGTTGCCGGCGCAGCCGGCAGTTGTGGTTTATGATTCTCTTTTTCAGCAGCATATAAGCGCGCAAAGTCATCCGAGCTTAAATATTTTTTTGTGTGAGACAGTAAATCCATCGCAACGGCAGAGCGATTGCCCGCAGCGATATTCTTTACATTTTTAATTCCCCAGGTTTGCATATATCCATTCAAAATACTATTGCTGATTTTTTCATTTGCCTGCGTGGAACTAATGCCGATGATAGCAAAAACGTCGTCGTTAAACCTGGTTGTTTTAAAAGAAAAAAATGCATAGCAGGATGCAAGTAAAATAAGCACTGCGAAATTTAATTTCATGCAGCGCATGATAAATGAAATATGTTTGCCGGTACGCATAATGGTGTTTTTAATTTAGTTGATCTGGTTATTGTTTTAGTTGTATAACACAAAGCTCAAAACATTCTTATACACTGGAATATGCAGGTGTATCAACTGCATTAAATGATGGGTGAGCTGTTAAAAAGGATGGAAATGCACCAAATGAAAATATGAGTAATTTTAATGCTAAAGATTAACCCTATGGCCATTGATGATAGTAATAAAATATTTCAGCTTGCAGAAAGCCTGGTAAACGAAAGCAACCGCAACATTTTTCTTACAGGAAAAGCCGGCACGGGTAAAACCACATTTTTAAAACACATCAGGCAAAATTGTATCAAGCAAATCGCTGTAACAGCGCCCACCGGTGTTGCCGCCATTAATGCAGGCGGCGCTACTATTCATTCTTTTTTCCAGTTGCCTTTATCACCGTTTATTCCCGAGGCAAGGGGCTTTGTACAAAATGATAATATAACAAATAAGCACAGCCTGTTGGGGCGAATGCGGTTGAATAATGAAAAACGAAAAGTGTTGCAACAACTGGAATTGCTGATTATTGACGAGATAAGTATGGTGCGGTGCGATACGCTCGACGCGATCGATACTATTTTAAGGCATTTCCGCTACCGCAATAGCGAGCCTTTTGGTGGCGTGCAGGTTTTATTTATCGGCGATATGTTCCAACTGCCGCCGATAATCCCGGATAATGAATGGGATTTATTACGTGATTTTTATAACAGCCCTTATTTTTTTGACAGCCAGGCAATGCGCCAGTTTCCGCCGGTATATATTGAGTTTCAAAAAATATACCGGCAGAGCGATGAAAAGTTCATTCATCTTTTGAATGAAGTGCGCCATAACAACCTGAGTGATGCCGGCATGGAACTGCTGAACAGCCGCTATGACCCCTGGTTTGAATTAAGCAGCAACGATGGTTATATTTTTCTTACAACGCATAATTATAAATCAGACAGCACCAATGCGGAAGAGCTTGCAAAACTGCGGCAAAAAACGTTTTCATTTAAAGCCGAAGTTACCGGTGAATTCAGCGATAAGGCTTATCCCGCTGATGAAATGCTCGAGCTTAAAATTGGTGCGCAGGTAATGTTTATCAAGAATGATAAAGAAAGAGTAAAAAGATATTTTAATGGGAAAATAGGCACGGTAACAAAGATTGAAGACGATGCCATTTTTGTTCAATGCAAAGATGAAGAAGATGAAATAGAAGTGAGCAAAGAAACCTGGGAAAATGTACGTTATTCTGTTGACAAGCAATCGCAGCAACTGGAAGAAGAAGTGATAGGTAAATTCGTTCAGTATCCTTTACGGCTGGCCTGGGCCATCACTATTCATAAAAGCCAGGGTTTAACGTTTGACAAAGCTGTAATTGATGCAGGCCGTGCATTTGCGCCGGGCCAGGTATATGTGGCATTAAGCCGCTGCACCTCATTAAATGGCATTGTTTTAAAAAGCCAGATCACACCTTCAGGATTACAAACGGATAAAAAAATTATTGAATTTTCTGAGCGCAGCACAACGGAAGAAAGTCTGCAGGAACAACTATATCAATCCAAAAAAATATACCAGCAAAGCTTATTATTAGCATTGTATGATTTTACAGCAACCATAAAACAATGCAATGCATTAAACAAGGTTGTGAAAGATAACAAAGCTGCTTACAACGCAGAATTGCTGCTTTGGTTAGATGAAGTTGAAAAAACTTTAAATGCATTGCAAACCGTTGCCGATAAATTCAAGCTGCAACTAAACAAGCTTTTTATAACAAATGAATTGCCTGAAGAAAATAATACTATTCAGCAAAGGCTGCATTCAGCCGCTGATTATTTTATAAAGCAGCTTGATGAATTAATAGAAACACTAAGACAATCGCCGGCCAGCACCGATAGTAAAATGCATGCAAAAGCTTATAACGACAATCTAAAAGAAGTTTTTGTTTTGCTTGCAGAAAAAAAACACCTGCTGCAATCATGCATGGAAAGTTTTTCTGTTAACCGGTATTATTCTTTTAAAAAGAATTTTACCGCACCATCATTTTATGTAAACGCTTATGCAACGGCATCGGAACAAAAAACAGAAACACCTCATCCCGAACTGCATAAAAGGTTAAGGGAGTTAAGAAATAAAATATGCGAGCAGAAAAACCTGCCTATTTATTATGTGGCCAACAGCACAACCATAAATGAGATGGCTCTTTATCTTCCACAAAATTTAGATGAAATCATTAAGATAAAAGGTTTTGGCCAGGCCAAAGCAAAACAATACGGCTATCTTTTTTTAGAGGTAATTAAGGAATACAGCTCTGAACACAATCTTACTTCGTCTGTTGCTGACAAACAACCTAAAAGAGAACGCAAACAGAAATCCGAAACGGCAAAAGAAGATACTAAAAACGCAAGCTATACATTGTTCAGGGAAGGAAATTCTGTAGAAGAAATAGCTAAGCTGCGCAACCTTGCTATTGGAACCATTGAAGGTCATCTTATATTCTATATCAAACGCGGCATGATATTAATACATGAGCTGGTAGAACGGGAAAAAATTGTTTTGATAGAGCCGCACATAGAACATTTAGGAAACGGCACTTCCATTACATCCATAAAAGAAAAACTGGGCGATAACATAAGTTTTGGCGAGATAAGAATGATGCTTGCTGCGAAAGAATGGGAAAAAACGAAAGGTGAAACTGATAAAGAAGAGTAGAAACCTGGGTCAACAAAAAATGCCATTAACAGCTACCGGCCTGACACCATTAAATGAATTAAGCGATTCCTGAAACGCCAGCATGATCCATTCTTAACCAAATTGAAATAATACGTTATATGTATAACTTCATGTTATGAAAAATCGTTTTTATTTAATCATCCCGTTGGTATTATTATACCTGAATGTAACTGCGCAGCAAAGCATACAGGAAAAGTTAGGCTATTCAAAAGATGCAAAGCTGTTAATACTACATGCAGATGACCTGGGCTTGTCTCATTCAGAAGATTCTGCAAGTATTTACTTGTTGGAAAAGGGTTTAATAAGCTCGGGAAGCATCATCACTCCTGCACCCTGGTTTTCTGAGATAGCTGCTTATGCAGTAGAACATCCCAGTGCAGATATAGGCATTCATCTTACGCTTACAAGTGAGTGGCAATATTATAAATGGGGCCCTGTTGCCGGTAATGACAAAACCAAAAGTTTGCTGAATACGAACGGTTATTTTTATAATGATTTAGACAGCCTTGGCAAGTTAGCCCTGCTTGCTGAAATTGAAACCGAATTGCGGGCCCAGATTGAAAAAGCAATTCATTCCGGCATTCATCCTTCACACCTCGATTCTCACATGGGCAGTTGCTTTTTCAATAAAGATTTTTTAAAAATATACCTGAAACTTGCGCGTGAATATAAATTGCCATGCCTTTTAAACACAGCCGCTTTTAAATTGGTTTACCAGGTGGATATAAGCGATTTGATTACAGACAAAGATGTGCTGACAGATAATGTGTATATGGCTTTTCCTGCCAACAGGCTGCAGGGCATGAATGCTTATTACACGCAGATATTGAACAACCTGCCGGCCGGCCTTAATTGTATTTTGTTTCATGCTGCTTATGATGACGATGAAATGAAAGCCATAACAATGAACCATCCTGATTATGGGGCAGCGTGGCGGCAGGAAGATTTTAATTTCTTTTCCAGCGAAATGTGCAGGCAGCTATTAGCTAAAAACAATATTCATCTTATAACCTGGCGCGAAATAAAAGATAAACTAATGCCATAAAAAAACTGATCCCCTCTTATTAAAGGGAATCAGTTTTATTCTTGTAAAGTTTAAATATCCGTCAATTAATCTTACTAATTGCTCTTAATTATCTTCTTCACAAGCTTTGAATTGCCAAAGTTTACTTCGAGCATATACACTCCTGAGGCAAGCCGGGCGCCATCAAGCATCAACCTGTTGCTGCCTTTAATAAGGTTAACGCCAGGCCGCTGCAGCACTTTTGCACCAAATGAATTGTAAACTGTTACATCAGCCTTACCGTCACCTTTCGCGTTTATGGTTAATGTAAACGACTGCGCAAATGGGTTAGGTGCAATATTTATACTTTGATCGGGTAAAGTATTTGCTATAGCTGCATTGGGAGCCACTGAAGTATCAGCCTTCAAAGAAACAGGATTTCTTAACCCTTTTTCAGCATCACTCATTATTACCTCTTCAGGTATAGCCCATCTTGTAGCAGAACATGGCTCGAGATAAGCAACAAAATTGGAGCCGTTTTGAGCCGTAAACCCAGGTAGCAGGATTACTTTATCCCTTGCTGTAAAATAGGTGATAGTACTGCTTGGTGTAATGGTGGTTGTGGAACTACCGCCTCCATAAGTTGTGCTGATTGCCTGCACCCATGTTCCGCTTGCGGGATAATTGCCATAAGCGTATTGAATGTAAGCAGGTGATTGTGATTCCACACCAACGGCATGCCAGGCATCGCCAACAGAAATTATTTCCTGTGAACACTGGCCGTATAAATCCCAGGCAGCCCGCAGCGATGCATACCTGGCATCAATATACTGTGAACCTGATGTCAGGTATTCCGTTAATGCACGATAGGCAATAAGCCTCGCCTTAAAACGCGTTATACCTATTACATTATAACTTTCTCCTTTATCATTGGTACCGCTTCCGCCTTCAGACAAAAGATAAAACCAGTGATTTTGAACACCGCTGTTTGTATGCACACCTCCATTATCCGCGGTTCCGGTATACCAATTCGTTCCCTTGTACGTGTCCGGATCGCCATAAGCATTAGGATTAATAAAACTTCTTATGGCGCCGCGATCTGCGCCAACGAGGTAATCATTAATGCCTTCAGACCAGCTTTCAACCATTTCTCCAAAAATATCGCTGAACGATTCATTCAAAGCGCCGGATTCATTTACATAATCCAGCCCAGCTTCAGACTGGGTAACACCATGTGTAAACTCATGTCCCATTATATCGTTTGTATTCCAGTCATCTGTGGCAGCGCTTGTGCTTCCTGCGCCAAAAATGGTACTGTTGCCGGTGCAACCCCAGCAGGCATTGTTAAGACCGAGACCTGGTTGGTTTGAATTGTTATATGCAATCATGTCTCCGGCTGCATTATTCCAGCTTGTACGTGCATGCTGGCCCAGGTAATAATTATAAGTTTGCTGTGCACCCCACATTGCCTGAACAGCAGACTGCGTTAAAGCCGTTGCACCCCAGGTATTATCCAGGTCATTATAGTAAGTGTTAGATGCCGAACCACCGTTGCAGTTATAAACATATATATCTGTTGACTGGCAATCATTGTGTGAGCGATAGGTGCTCCCTGTATATTCGGTATTAACACTTACCGAACCGTTAAAAGCTGATGTACCGGTTCCTCCTGAACAAGCCATCGAAATATCAACGGTTCTCATAACCTGGCCGGTAAGTGCATTAACAAACACTTTTTTTGCCATTACTTCAGACTGGTCCGGATAAATATTGAACTGCCACGCCAGCCTGTAATCTGCGGGGTTGAATCTGCCATCATATTTAACAGGCGCATATACTAATGTTCCTTTTGGATAATAGGTGGCATTTTGATCTTTTTGCTGGCGTTTCAGTTCTTTTTCCATTTCAGCATTCTGCCATAAATATTTACCGGCATTCATAAATTGCAAGGCAGCATCCAATGCACGTTTTTCTGTAACAGCCGGTGAGTTTCCCAATTTTAAGCCGGTAACGAGCCTGCCATTCGCTGATGCTACAAATCCATCAGGCTGCTGATGCACAATATATTCTCCATATACCACAGGATGATTTTTATAGTATTGCTGGTATCTATAGTGTGAATAATTTATTTCATCTTTTTTTACTTTTTGAATGACCATATCGTCGTTATCCGATAATTCAAAAGCGGCTTTAAAATCTTTAAATATAGATCTTGGTTTAATGGAAGAATCTTCGAAGAATGTTATCCATTCCCTTGTGCTGCCCGCTTTGGCCATTTTCTGAAGCTTAGCAGTAAGCGGCGTGCCCGCCTGCCCAAATGCAGAAGCAGTAATAATCACCAGCAACAACAATAACGGCGGGCGGATATTTTCCGTAATATATTTTACAAAGCTTTTCATGTCAATAATTTTTAGATTGATAAAACTTATTTCTTCAATGCTTCAATATCTGCCTGCAGTTTTTTGTTCTCTTTACCTAACTGGATAACATACAGGGTAAGTTCTTCAATCTTTTCCATCATCGCCTTATTCATCTCCGCTACTTTCAAACCGTCTTTTTCAACTTCGCTTGCCGGCGCAATACCGGGCAAATGTTTATTATCGTTTATATACTTTTCAAGCTCATCTATTGACCTGAGTTTATAATCTTTTTCAAATACATAATCGCACCAACCGGTTTCAACACGTACTTCCTTTGCGCGTATGGTACCGCATACCTCCAGCTTATAAACAGGCGCTGTAACACCAATACCAACATTACCATTTGAAAGATTTACCGTCATTCTGCTTGAACCGGCACCGAGAAAGTCAAACTGGTCGCCGTTATCAGAATATTGTAAGCCCCATGTTGGAAAGCCGGGCGAATGGGCGATGACCATGCGGGCAGTATTAACAGTGCCTGAAGCAAACATATACATCATAGGAGCTGGTGTAGTGCCAGGATTGGCAAATTGAATGGACTGTGTGCCTGCAGTGAAGGTTAAATTACCCGCCAGTTGTTGATTGCCTGCCACATCTAATTTAGCTGCCGGTGTAGCTGTTCCTACCCCAATATTGCCGTTGGAGAGATTGATAGCTAACTTACTTGAACCTGCGCCAAGAAAATCGAACTGGTCAATACCATCATTGTATTGCAAGCCCCAATCCTGATAGGTTGATGAATGGGCAAACACCATGCGGTTGTTATTAGCGGTACCGGATTTAAACATGTATATCATGGGTTTAGCTGAAGCGGCTGGGTTTGCAAACTGGATAAGTTGGTTCCCACCAACGAAATTAAGATTGCCTGACAGCGTCTGATTTCCCACTACGTGAAAAATTGTAGAGGGATTAGTAGTTCCAATTCCAACTTTACCATCGGCCATAATCCGCATTTTCTCAACCCCGTTTGTAATTATGCGAAGTGCATGATTATTGGTCGTACCCAAAGTTGTATCAGTAGCCGACGCATTACCGCCAAATTTCCAGTTTTGAGCGTTTGTTTTTTGCAGGCTGCCAATCATTAACGCAGCTACCGCCAATGCGAGTGTTAAATTCTTTTTCATGTGAGTGTTTTTATAAATAAAAGATTAGCGCTTACTCTTTTAAAAGGTTTTCAGCTTCCCCTTTGTTTTGCAGATAAAAGCAGTAACAATTGATTCGTTAATCAATGATAAATAAATAGAAATAAAAGGATTGAAGACTTCAGTGATAAAGAAAGCTGTTTAAATAGTCGTAACCAATTTCCAATAGGGAACAAATCCGGCGTTTCCCTCGAAAAATATTAGCACATTAAAGGTTAGAAGTTTTTATCTTGATTTCCTGAAAAGAAAATTATTGAGAGATCAATAATCACATCGCAGGGAAAGCCTGGAAATAGAAATCAAACAGAAAACGTTTTCAAAGTAAAATTTTAGAACGGCATAGCAATCTGATTCACAGCTTAACGCTTAATTACTAAGCTTTCTCTCCCACAAACTGATCGCTTTGATGTTTAAACAGCACATTAAAAGTGGTGAGGCTGCCGTAAATACGGGTGATATATTGCTGAAGATCTATCTTGTCTTCATCGGATAATAATTTATGGGCGTTAATGCGTTGTTCCATAACACGCAGCCTGTCGCGCAGCATAACAATCTTATGAAAGAATGTTTCAACAGGTACTTCCTTTTCTTTTAAGGTGGCATCGCCCGGTTTTAAAATCATCAGGCCGTTTTTCCACTTATCTCCCAAAGGAATTAATTCTGTAACATCACTCCATTCACGTAATATTTTTATAAGCGCATCCTCAGCCTCCGAAAAACTCACATTATATTCCGGCTCTATTCTTTCAATAATTTCAAGCTCAAAATCCTTTGACACAGGCTTTATCCCTGCTTCTGTGAAACAAACATCATAGTTTCTTTTATGCAAACGGATAACTACGCCTGTTCCAAAAGACGGATGCTTTACACGCGAACCAATTCCTAAAATTTCCATTGATAATTTTTTTATAAAAATAATGATGCCGTTAATATTAAAAGATCAGAATAGCCTGAATATCCACTCAACTAAAAATATAATTATAATGGCGCCTACGATTATTATACCGAAAACATAAGGCATCAATCTTTTCTTTTCATCATCGTTGTTTAGCATAAAACAAATTTAATAATGAAACCGCAGGCGGGTTTATGTTTGTACCTGCGCCGGCGCTTCGCTTATGTTACGAAGTAAATTCGCTTAATTCCAGCCAGCGCATTTCCTTTTCTTCAAGCAAAGCATTAATTTGCTGCAACCTTTCGCTTACAGTGGTTATTTCTTCGAAACTAATATTGCTGCTCATTTTTTCTGTAAGCAGTTTTTGTTCTGCTTCAAGCGCCGGAATTTCTTTTTCCAATAATTCGAATTCACGCTTTTCTTTATAGCTTAATTTTTTACCGGCACCAGGCTGTTGCAAACCTGCATCCGGTTCAGTTTTTTTTCTGTTATCCTTCGCCTGCGAACTGTCGCCCGTTTTCTTTTCCTCTAATCGATATTGCGTATAATTACCCGGGAAATCTTTTATATCGCCATCGCCTTCAAATACAAATAAATGATCAACCAGCTTATCCATAAAATAACGATCGTGCGATACAATCAGAACGCAGCCGGGATAATCAAGCAAAAAGTTTTCCAGCACACTTAATGTTGGCAAGTCAAGATCGTTGGTAGGCTCATCCAGAATTAAAAAATTAGGATTGCGGAACAAAATAGTTAGCAGTTGCAGGCGCTTTTTTTCACCACCGCTTAGCGATGATAAAAATGTGTATTGTTTTTCCGGCGGAAATAAAAACAACTCTAAGAACTGCGCTGCGCTTAAGCTTCCGCCTTTTGCCAGCGGGAAACTTTCGGCAAAAGTTTTTACATATTCAATTACCCGCATGTCTTCTTTTATCATCAAACCTTCCTGCGAAAAATTGCCGAATACAACCGTGTCGCCAATATTTATTTTGCCGCTGTCCGCTTGTTCAATCCCTTGTAGAATGTTGATGAAGGTTGATTTGCCAACACCGTTCTTACCAATAATGCCGATGCGTTCGCCTTTGTTAAACGTATAATCAAACCCCTTAAGAATAATTTTATCGCCGTACGATTTATAAACCTTTTTCATTTCAGCGATCTTGCCGCCAAGCCGGCTCATTTTTATTTGCAGTTGCAATTGGGCATCCACAATTTTTTGTTTGGCCTTTTGTTCTGTTTCAGTAAATGCATCTATGCGGCTTTTAGATTTTGTGGTGCGTGCTTTGGGCTGCTTGCGCATCCATTCCAATTCCCTCCTGTATAAATTTCTTGCTTTATCAATGTTCGACTGCTCATTTTCTATACGCGCCGCTTTCTTCTCCAAATAATTTTCATAGTCGCCTTTGTATGTATATAATCTTGTATTATCAATTTCCCATATTTCATTGCACACAGCATCTAAAAAATAACGGTCGTGCGTAACCAGCAATAAGGTTACATGCTGCTGGCCTAAATAATGTTCAAGCCATTCAACCATTTCTATATCGAGATGATTGGTGGGCTCGTCCATTATAAGTAAAGTATGCTTGTGCTCAAAACCAATATCAATAAGCGTTTGAGCGAGTGCAATGCGTTTTCTCTGCCCACCGCTTAATTCGCTGATATTGGATTGAAGATGATGAATATTGAGCTTGCCCAAAATTTGTTTTACACTGCTTTCAAATTCCCAGGCATTCAGTTCATCCATTTTAATTAATGCAGATGATAAGATTTTTTCATCATTAAGCTCTATGGCGTTTTCATATTCCTTTATAGCAGCAATGATGGGATGATTAGTATGAAATATATTTTCAAGTACCGTTTTATTTTCATTGAATTTTGGTTCCTGTTCAAATAAAGCAACGGTTACATCTTTGTTTATCCAAACCTCGCCATCATCCACTGTTTCCTTGCCGGCTAATATTTTAAGCAAGGTGCTTTTACCAAAACCATTACGGGCAATTAAGGCAATTTTATCGCCTTCTGATATATGAAAGGAAATGTTTTTAAAAAGATCACCGGCGCCAAAACTTTTTGTTATTTCTTCTGCAGATACATAATGCATGCTGCAAAAATAGTTGTTCATAAATCGTAAACTGTTAAACTTCATAAGAGCAAACCATAAATTGATAACCCGCAAGCCTGCTTATCGGCATTAAAGTTGATTGAACCTAAAAAACATTTAATATGTACAAAGATTACATTACAACACAGGATGAAGCTATTTGCCATTTGTTTTTACATTGTTGCTTTAAGGATGGGAATTTCACGCAGGAAGAAGTAAATACGGTGGCCTCAAGGTTTGTTGACCTGCAAATTCATAAAGACCTGAATTTTAAAGAAGAGCTGGTTCATTACAAATCCTACAAAGAAACGATGGGCGATGAAAACGAATACCTGCAATATTTATTAAAGCTGATAAATCCCGTGCAAAACCTGGCGCTATATTCTTATTGCATTGAATTATGTTTAAGCGACCAGCAACTTACAGCTGAGGAAGATGGATTGCTTTCCAGGATCGCAGGCCGGCTTGATATTAGCAATGAGGATAAGAATATCATAGATAAACTTATTACCCAGCGCAAAGCCGTTGAAATAGAAAAAATATTTTAAACCGTTTTAAGAAGGTGTATTAATATTCGCCGCCAGTTGTCTTGAAGCTTTTAGTTTAGGCGCTAATATATATAAGGCAACCCCTGCTATAATTAAACCAAGCGAAATTATTTCAGCCTGTGTGGGATTGATGCCGAGAAAATGATATTTTGTATTTACGCGGATATGTTCCACCAAAAAACGCTCAATGCCGTTTACAAAAAGATAGATAGCAAACAGCCTGCCCGGCATTTTTATTCTCTTTCTTATTGACCATAAAAAAGCAAATAATAAAAGGCAAGCTACAATTTCATAAATAGGAGTTGGAAAAACAGGCAATGGCAAATGGTTGCAGTAATTATCCCAGGTGCAGCCAAATATGGGAATGCCTTCACTGTTTACGTTATGCGGGTAAGTATAGGCAAAAAGCCAGTCAGGCAAACCGAGGAAAGGCTTTACTGCCGCATGCTGCACTTCACTAAGTGAGCCGAACTGGCTGACGTAATAATGTGCATTATCAGCGAGCACTTTTTGAAATTCAGTGGATGAGCCCGCTAATTGAACACCGCCTTCTGCATTACTTACAAAAGCGCTGTTTATAATGCCCCAGTCGCCATCGCCGGCAACCTGGCAACCTATCCTGCCCGAGCCATAAGCAAACATTAAACCCGGCGCACTAGCATCTGCAACATTTATAAAACTTATTTTATTCTTCCTGAAATAATACAGCAATGCAAGCGAAGCCACAATAAGGCCTCCGTAAAAAGTAAGGCCGCTTGCAGAAAATAAATTGCCAATAGGATCCTGTATAAAACGGTCCCAGTTCTCAAGGTTATCGAAAATCTTTGCACCCGCAAAACCAGCCACAGCAGCAATAATGGTTATATCGCCAACGCGGTCGCTTGGCCATATCCGTATATTTCTTTTTTCCGGCTTCGGCAGTTTTGATTTATTCTTTTCCCACCATTTAAAACCGGCAAAAAATAATCCCAGCAAAATACCCGCAGGCAAACTTCCCAACGAAGAAAAAATAAATTCCTGCGGATCATTCATTGCACCCTTAATAATAAAAATGCCGAGGATTTTATACCCTAAAATAAACCCGAGGAAAAAATTTATAAGCAACTCCGTTATACCCGCAGGCTTACCCACTTCAATGGTAACTTCTTTATAGGTAAAATAACCTAACGCCTGTTTGCGCTTTAACTCTTTAACCAGTAACCAGGCACACACCAAAAAAGATATGGCAACGCAAAAACCAAAGGTGTTTACAATTTTGAACGCAGGCAAATTCCATCCAAAAGCATCTTTAAATAAATAATATAAATTGGGATACATGCATTTATTTTAAAACGTGCAATGATACTAAAAGAATAAACCCATTGTTTAAAACGCCTTGGTTATAGCTTAAACATAAACAAACAAATAATAGGAACGAAACTGAAATAAAGATCCTTGACAAAAAGTCGCAATATATGCGCAAATATTGAAATTTTGTCATGGTTTTTTATACAAATACTGCAAGCTTTTCCGTAAAAATGCTATGGTATATTGTTTGAACCTTACTAAGCAAATAATTAAAAAAACAAAAAAATAATACTATGGCAACCTTAGTAAAACGTAACTACAGAACCTTCGACAACTTATTTGATGAATTATTCAGCAACTTACCTGCAACAGTTGGTAAAGAGTTGGGCTGGAATAATCCCCCGGTGAACATTCATGAAAACAATGATGGCTTTCACCTGGAGTTAGTTGCTCCCGGTTTAAAGAAAGAAGATTTTAAAGTAAATGTTGAAAACGGTTTACTTACTGTGGGCTACGAAAAGAAGAGCGAAACAGAAAACAAAACCGATAACAACGATTACAAAACCCATCGCCGCGAGTTTACTGCTACAAGCTTTAAACGCAGTTTCCGCATAGATGATGTGGTAAACGTAGAAGGCATACAAGCTAAGTATGAAGATGGTATTTTAAAACTTTTTCTTCCTAAAAAAGAAGAAGTAAAAGTTTTACCTAAAGAAATTACTATTCAATAAGATTTTTTCGTAGCAGTTGGTTTTGGTTAAACCCCATGTTTTTACATGGGGTTTTCTATTGTGATGCTTAACTCGTAAACCCAGCAGGGCATGTAAAAGCCGAAATTTTTACGGTACAGGATCATAACCGCTTTTTCCCCAGGGATGGCATTTTGAAATACGTTTAATGGCAAGCCATCCACCTTTAAATACACCGTATTTTTTAAACGCTTCCAGCGCATAGTTGCTGCATGTGGGCGTAAACCTGCATTGCGGGCCCAATACAGGCGAGATTATTTTCTGGTAAATTTTTATCAGTAATATAAACGGGTAGCTAAGTATTTTTAATATCCACTTCATGAATTAATCGTTGAATACATAAAGGCATTTTTTCTTTCAGCAAAGAATATTCCGGTAATGTTTTATCAACAAACAATAAAAATATGGCGAGTTTTTTATTGCCCTTGTTAAGTGCCGCATGCAGTGATGTTTTTTCTGTTCTGTAAGCTTCACGCAGCAAGCGTTTAACCCTGTTGCGCTGCACTGCTCTTTTAAAATGCCTGCTGCTTACGCCAACGCCCGTTTTAATAATAGTATCCTGCGTATCATCTGCAAAAACAAAAAAAACTTTTAATGGAAAGACTGTAAAACTTTTGCCTTTTTTAAATAAGGCATCCAGTTGCTTCCTGCTTTTTAGCTTTTCCTGTTTGTTATATGAAAATTCTTTTGTCAATTTCTTGCGCAATCTATGCACTCCTATTTATTGAGGTTTATTACAGGTCATCATGAAATGATTTTGTTTCATACACATTTAACCTGCTTCTCAAATGGGCAATCTCATTCTTCATATTCTGAACCCGTTCCAGCAGGAAATTAATAGCTTCAATGCCCTGCATATTTATATCGAGCTCATAATGCATCCGTATAAATTTTTCAAGTGTTTGCAGTTCATCTTCTTCAAGAAATTCATCTGCATCAACCCTTACAGTTTTTATAAAACCGTATTGTTCCAGTGAATGAATAAACGATAATTCAATCTTATAGTGTTCGCAGCAAACCATAGCAGGCACAAGGTTCTTATTTTCCATAACTATAATTTAGATAGTTCTTTAAATAATTCTTTTTGCTTTTCGGTAAGATTGGTGGGTATTTTAACCTGCCATGTTACAAACAGGTCGCCAAACCTGTCTTCCTGTTTATACACCGGGAAACCTTTGCCTTTTAACCGGACAACGCTGCCGTTTTGTGTTTCTGCATTTACTTTCAATTTTATTTTACCGCCAAATGTTTCCAGCATGTATTCGCCGCCGAGAACGGCTGTATATAAATCTATTTCCGCAGTGGTATAAAGATCATTGCCAAGGCGTTTGAACCTGGGGTCATCTTCAATTTTAAATGTTATATATAAATCACCATTGGGACCGCCATTTACACCGGCGCTGCCATAACCTTTCAGTTTAATAACCTGTTCGTCCGCTACGCCGGCAGGCACAGTAATTCTCACTTGCTTTCCGTCTATAGTAAATGTTTGCTTATGGGTTTTATACGCATCGCGCAGGTTTAACTGCAGCGAGGCGTTATAGTCGTTCCCCCTGAATTTTGCACGCGTACTCCTGCCGCCGCCACTGTGTGCATGGCCAAACAAGGATTCAAAGAAATCTGAAAAATCGCCTTCATGCTGGCCACCTGAATAAGTGTATTCCTGCCAGCCCTGCGAAGATTGATTATGCTGCTGCTGTTTTGCCTGTTCATATTGTTCCGCATGTTGCCAATGCTCGCCATAAGCATCATATTTCTTTCGTTTTGCAGGATCGCTTAAAACCTCATTGGCTTCATTTATCTGCTGGAATTTTTTATTGGCTTCAACATCATTCGGGTTAAGGTCCGGATGATATTTTCTTGCAAGTTTGCGATAGGCTTTTTTTATTTCATCTTCTGTAGCATTTTTCTCTACGCCTAAAGTTTTATAATAATCTACAAATGCCATTCTAATATGTGTTTATCAGGCTAAGTTAAAAATGAATATAATAGTTTAATGCATCAATGTTCAATTTTATAGAAAGCTTAAACGCCTGCATTTAATAACAACGCCCCGTTAAATGCGGGGCGTTTATAAATTTTAATTATTGCAAAAGATAAGTTCGGGGTATGGGCAGGTTTTTACTTTCTATATCCCATATTATACTGGAAACTTTCCAGCCATCTTTTGTTTTAATCAGTTGAAAACTGTTAACGCCTCTTTCTGCAGGCATGTCCGTTCTGTTGATATACGTTTTATAAGAGCTGATGCGTTGTGCAATTTTTCCATATTGATCTGTCCTGCCATAAATCTCCTCTTCACTAAAAGATTGCACCTTGCTTGTTTCCACATAATTTTTATATGCTTTTACAAAATCGCCGATTGACAATATTTGTGCGGTATCTGTAATAAAATTTATGAGTTGCGCCTGTGGTATGAAAGCATATTGAATGCTATCAAATGCCGGTTGCGCTCCTGCTGAAAAACCAAGCGATTTGTAAGCATTATCAACCGCCTGTTTAATTGCAGCTTCATCAGTATTTGCTGCTGTGGCTGCAGGCGTGTTTTTATCAGGAGAACTACAGGCTGCAAAAAGAAGGAAAACAAGGGATGCATGTACAATCTTCATAAAAATTTTTTATTAATAAACTGTTTTTAGATAAATGAAGGTAAATTTTTTATTCTGTATATTGGCTGCAGCATAATGACATAACCAAACAGTAAGTTTTAAATTTTTATAAATGAAATATTCTGCGTTGCTTTTATTCAGCCTGCTTTTAAGTACTTTTTGTTTTTCGCAAAATGGCTTTACGAGTTTGTTTGATGGTAAAACGCTTAATGGATGGAAACGCATTGTGGGTTCGGGCAATTATACTGTTGAGAATGGTATGATTGCAGGTACAACCGTTGCGGGTTCTCCCAATACATTCCTTGCAACAGAAAAAGAATATGGCGATTTTATTCTGGAGTTTGATGCAAAGGTTGATGATACGGCCAGCAACAGCGGCGTGCAAATAAGAAGCCACTACGATGCCAATGAAATAAATGGCAGTAACAAAGGCCGTGTGTATGGATACCAGGTTGAAGAAGATGCATCATCAAGAGCATGGAGCGGCGGCATTTATGAAGAAGCCAGGCGAGGCTGGCTCTATCCTGTCACACTTAATCCTTCAGCTAAAAATCTATTTAAGACCGGCGATTGGAACCATTATACTATTGAATGTATTGGCAATACTATTAAAACCTGGATAAACAATAAACCGGTTGCTTACTTAATTGATGATGCTGCTG
>JAEWBD010000297.1 GCA_023391315.1 Bacteroidota bacterium
TGCGCCATTTTCAGGAGATGTTGCATAGGCAAAAATGGTAATCTTCTCTGCTTTTTTCCCAGCCGGAATAAAAACATTTAATGTTGCCATGTTATCATCAACTGACAATCCTTTGCTGGTATCAAAATTATTAATGGCTTCATTGTTGTATTGAAATGCCCATTTAACGCCTGAAAAATTTACAGGCGTTTGCAACGGCGCCATAGCATGCGCTGTATATTCAAACTGGCCGCCGGGATAAATGATTTCAGGGCCCTCGATAAAAGAAATGGTTTCCGATACTGGTTTTGCAGGCTCAGGCAGAGAGGGTTCAGGCGCTGTTTTATTCTTTAAATATTTGGTTTCAATAAAACCATGCAGTACAGGATAATTTTTATCGGTTGAGTGTTTACCCGGCACTTCAACCCAGGCCCAGGTACAATTTTTTATGTTGTTGTAAGTAAGTGCCCCGCCTTCATTTTTTACAGTTACAATATCTCCGTCAATTATAGCTTCGCCGGGAAAATTACTGGCTTCTGCATCCGGCGTTGCCTTCAGATATTTTAACGCTGCACCAACACCCGTTATTTCATGTTCAAATTTTTCATAGCTGCAATCGGTCTTTCTTTGAATTGTACCTGTTTGCTGCAGCGTATGTGTAAGTTCATGCGCCAATAAATGCCTGCCTCTATTTGAAGCAGGATCATACTCATTTTTATTAAAATAAATATCGTTGCCTGTAGTAAATGCTTTTGCGTTAATACTGCGGCTTATTTCAGCGGCAGTATTATTGGCATGAATACGCACCCCGCTAAAATCAGCGTTGAAACGGGTTTCCATAAATTGGCGGGTTTGACGGTCTAATGCCATGCCGCCGCCTTTAGTTTCCTGCAACTGGCTGCTTGCTTTTTCCGGAACTGTATTTAGTGTATCCGTCTCTTTTCGCTGCACTTTTTTCTCTTCCTCTTCGCAATGCGCACATTTACGCTGAACGTTTGTTATAGATGGCCTGAAAAAAGATGGTTGCTCAACAGGATTATCATGTATTACACGATCCGCCATGGCATCAGCTTCCTGTTCATAGATATCATTTGGCTGGTTGATCGTAAGTTTTGGCTGAAAGAAAAACTGTTTATTATTGTCAACAGACGGTGTATCTCGTTTATTATTGATCAGGCTGGTAAGCATAAATTTATTCAGCTAAACAAAAGACCAATTGAAAAAAGGTTAGCACAATAAATGTAAATGTTTTATTGAAAATAGCTGATGTGTTTTTATTAAATTGTCGCACATATTAGACGAAATATAACATGCTGCATGAGCTTTTTTAATCACACAAATAAAAATCAATACAAATATTTGCTTATAAAAACTTAAGTACTAACTTAGATAGTGAAAAGCATCGCCTCTCAATTCCCCATAAAATGTTTTTATTTTTTTGATCATCATTTAAAATGACAGGTCATGCATGCTGACTTATTGAAAAACACAAACACACTGCCGCTGGTTTCCTGTATAATGCCCACTTATAACAGGCGAAAGTTTATACCTCATGCTATTGAATATTTTTTAAGGCAGGATTACTCTAATAAGGAATTAATCATTATCGATGATGGCAGCGATATTGTTGAAGACCTGGTTCCCGCAGATACTTCAATCAGGTATTTTAAACTGAGCAAGAAATTAACATTGGGTGCTAAACTAAACATGGCCTGCACTTATGCCAAAGGCGATGTAATTGCTAATTGGGATGACGACGACTGGTATGCCTCATCGCGCCTGCAATACCAGGTTGAAGCGTTGAATAATCCAAAGGTTGATGTATGCGGCATTAACAACCTGCTTTATTATGATATGCATAATAATCTTGGCTATCGTTATATCTATCCTGCCAGTCAGCGTATGTGGTTATTGGGAAGCTCTTTATGTTATAAAAAAAAGTTATGGTGCAATAATCGTTTTGCGGATATTAATGTGGGCATGGATGGCTTGTTCGTGTGGGGTGCAGCACCGGGCCGGGTTAAAGCTTTGAGTAATCCGGGCATGGCCGTGCATATAATTCATGAAAATAATGTAAGTCCTAAAAAAACAACAGGCGCATGGTGGCATAATTATCCTGTTGAAGAACTGCAAAAAATAATGAAGCATGACTGGATGTTATATACAAACGGCAGCAATAAGGAGAAGCATATTTTTGTTCAAAGGAATAATGACGAGAACCCTCCTCTTCAAACCGGCACATTTAAAAATATATTTGCCTGCCTTGTACATAACAGCAAAGAATGCATAGTTGATCTTGTAAAAAACCTGCACTATAACGATCCTTCATCAACCATAATTTTATACAATGGCGGCAGCGATAAAAACCTTTTTGAAGGGAGCTTTAATTTCGAAAAATATAATGCTGTTTTTCACCCTGAACCAACATTGACGCGGCATGGCTACCTTCACAATTTTGCATTGCATTGCATGGAATATGCTTTGAATAATTTCAGGTTTGATTCAATTACCATGGTTGATTCTGATCAACTGATGCTGAAGAAAAATTATTCAAACTATCTTAAAACATCATCTGTATTTGAAGAAAATGTTGGAATGCTTTCAAACAAGCCTCAACGTATAACGAGCAATGAGCTGAACGTGGAAGTTTGGCCGGCCATACAAGCGTTTAAAGAACAGGATTTATGGAAGCCGTTTCTAAAAAAATTTAAAGATGGTGAAAACAAATTTGTTCACTGGACGTTCTGGCCATCCTGCGTTTTCTCATCATTGGCTTCCCGCGATCTTGTTCAGTTATTTAAAAAAGATAAAACGCTGCAATCTATCATGCGCCAAACAAAATTATGGGCGACTGAAGAAGTTGTATTGCCAACATTAACAGCGCTTTTGGGATATAAGATTGCACGTAATCCCTGCAACTATGAATATGTTAAATACCAGAAAGCTTTCTCAATAAAAGATGTTGACTGTGCTTTAAATAAAAAAGATACTTTCTGGATGCACCCTGTTAAAAGAGAATACAATGATATACTGCGCAAAAGAATAAGACATTATTTAAATGATTATGCAATTGAAGCAAAAGGTGAACAACCTGCAACAAAAGAAGTGCTGCCCGTATTACCCTTATTAAATAAAATAAGAAAGATAGAAGGATGGCTTACAGATGAGGAGGCAGATTTATTAATTGCCACAACTATTAAAGCCTGCACGCAATTTAAACAGCCGGTAACTATTACAGAAGTTGGTTGTTTTCATGGAAAATCAACAGTGCTTTTTGGAAGTGTGCTGAAACATTATTCACCTGCAGGAAAGATATTTTCTATTGATCCGCATGATGGAAAGCAAGGAGCAGAAGGCTATACAATTTTCACATACCCATCTTCTTATAACAGCTTTAAGAAAAATATTAAGGATGCGGGCATAATGGACTTAGTTGAGATAATCAGGGATCGCTCATTAAATATAAATTGGGTTGAGCCTGTTTCATTATTATTCATTGACGGTTTGCACGATTACAAAAATGTATCAAACGATTTTAACCGGTTTGCCGCCTGCTTAGTGAAAGAAGCATATATAATTTTTCATGATTACGCGGATTATTTCCCCGGTGTAAAATTGTTTGTAAATGAATTGATGCAAAGTGATAAATATGTAAAGGTGGATTGTGTAAACAGTTTGATCGTTATAAAAAAAATTAAAGATTAAAGTAAAAACCGCCAGAGGGTTTCAAACTTTCTGGGTTTTAGCTGCCATGAAAAACAAGAGCACAAGGGAGTGACACAACCGTGATGCCATATATTCATTTGCTGATAACAAAAACAATTAAAGAATTTTAATTCATCATTTAAATAAAAATCTATGCATGCAGGCGCTTATTATTTTATTGAGTGGGCGGTGAAAAGATTACCACCCAGGAAAAAAGTTTGTGAACTGGGGAGCAGAACAGTTATCTGGGATAACAATGCCCATGCACACAATGGCCTTGTAAGGCCTTTGTTTAAAAATGCTGACAGGTATATTGGCGTTGATATGCGGGAAGGCATTAATGTGGATGTTGTTGGAAATGCAGCAACATGGCGGCCAAAACCTAAAGAGCAATTTGATACGGTTGTTTGCTGCGAAACGCTGGAACATACTAATGAAGGACAGGATATTTGCAAAACGGCATTTGATGTATTGGATCGTGGCGGTATATTTCTAATTACTGCGGCCGGAAAAGGCAGGGCAACGCATTCCTGTGTGGATGGCGGGCCGAATTTATATGAGGGCGAATATTATCATAATGTTCATTACGATATGCTGGCTGACTGGCTTTCCATATTTGAATTTTTTATGATTGACACCATTACAAACCCCACCGACATTTATGCAATCGCCGTTAAAAGAAAATGAGTTGGGTGTTAGTATTATCCTGATTCCACACAACAATGCTGAAAGGTTTAACACACGCATGCAACGTGATGTGCTGCCTACCTTAAAAGCACATCCATCATGGCAGTTCCAACTAATATTGATTG
Source organism: Bacteroidota bacterium (assembly GCA_023391315.1). Lineage (GTDB taxonomy): Bacteria > Bacteroidota > Bacteroidia > Chitinophagales > Chitinophagaceae > Parafilimonas. The sequence goes on from JAEWBD010000297.1 coordinate 4,497, forward strand.
ATAACAGTGATGAAGATAAAAAGCAGCAACACGATTTTTTAAAAGAACACAATATTGAATACAGTTATGCATGGCCCGGCAATAATATTATGTATGGGCCTGCTATGAATATTGCCGTTTCAATGTGCAAGCATCCTTATTTTATTTACATCTGTTCCAATCATGGTCGTATGTATGATGCTACATGGATAGACGATCTTATCAATCCCATCATTCAAAATAATAAAATTGCGATGACAGGTTCTTTATATCCAAGTTGTAATCCAGCAGACATGGGCTTTGCACATCATTTGCCACGCGTTCATATCCAGGGTGGTGTTTTTGGCGCAAGAACTGAAGCCATTGCTGTTCATCCTTACACGCATGATGCACGCTGGAAACACTGGGGCTCCGATATTTTTCAATCATATAAATTAATGACGGCCGGTTATACACTTCATCCTGTAAAAACAATTAACTCCGTCTGGCGTGAATGTTTGCCTTCGCCTGAAAGATGGAAATATGTGCATGATTATTCGGAGTGAATTTGAATGATAAAAAACGATGCGGCTATAACAATTTTAAAGAATGTAAAACCGCTTCCATTTCATCAGGACGGTGTGTGCCTATCAGAACTTTTCTACCATCGTTTAAAATAAGCTGCAGCCCGGTATCCCCGGAATGTATGTAAGCCCAACCCATTGGCCCAAGCTTTATTCCCCAGCCTAAATATTCACGCGCCGCATCATATTTACGCATGTATAAAGTTTGCACATTATTCCATAAATAACCGGTAAACCAGGGTCGAAGCGGTAGGTAATTTATATAAATACCGTCGGTGCGTATTTGCGTTACCATTTTAAAGGAAGTAAAAAAAGCAATGATGATACAAACAATCAATACCCAGAAAAATATAGTAGCCAATAAACCGGGCTCGCCTTTATCAATGAGCAAAACAATACCAAGCGCAACAACCAACACGCCTATTGAAATTTTACAAAATAACTGAACAGGTTTTTTGTTGAAACTTTGAACTTCTTCAAATAGAACTTCCGCTTTCATTATTGGAAATTTACGGAAATAATATAAGAACCAATTCTGATTTGGTGGAGTTTTGTTATAGCCACATATTTATTCGTGCTCTGTGCTATTCTAACTTTCACGAAGCTTCTGATGAAAATCTTATCCAGGATTCTTCACAAGTTCAGCCTTCCATTTTTCATAGCTTTTCCAGTAAAGCTTTTTGCCGTTGGGCTCAACAAGCTTTACACATTTCATATTGCTAAAAGCATCTTTAGGGCTTTCAAATATTTTAGCGCCAATGCCTGCGCCTAAAGCAGCGCCCACACTGCCATCGTTATTATACAATTCAACGGGCACATTTGTAATGTTTACAAAAGCATCTACAAACACATCACTTAAAAACATATTGGCTTTACCGGCGCGTATTACTTTCGGTTCAATATTATTTTCACGCATTATATCAAGCCCGTAACGGAATGCATAGGCAATGCCTTCCTGCGTGGCGCGGTAAACATGCGCCGGTGTATGTTTATTCAAATCAATATTTAATATGGAAGAACCGGGCAGTTTATTATTAAGCATCCGCTCGGCGCCGTTGCCAAAAGGAAAAACCAGCAGGCCTTCGCTGCCTTCAGGAATGGCTGCAGCTTCTTCATTTAATTGAGCATAAGTTTTATTATTGCCCATAAATTTCTTTATCCAGCTATTCATAATACCGGTGCCATTTATGCAAAGCAACACGCCGATCCGCTTACTATCTTTTGTATAATTAAGATGCGCAAAACTGTTTACGCGGCTTTGTTTATCATACACCAGGTCTCCGGCAACAGCATAAATAACGCCCGAAGTGCCCGCAGTAGCTGCCACTTCGCCGGGTTCCATCACATTCAATGAAAACGCATTGTTGAGCTGGTCGCCGGCTTTATAACTTACAGGAATGCCATGTTTTAAGCCAAGCTTATCTGCAACGTCTTCTTTTAAAAAACCATGCGTGCTGAAAACAGCCTTAAGATCAGGGATGATATCATTATTAAAATCAAAAAACTGCATTACATCCTTTGATATTTCCTCATGTTTAAAATCCCAGAATATACCTTCGGAAAGCGCAGAGGGTGTGGTGGTAATATCGCCTGTTAAGCGCATCGCAATAAAATCGCCGGG
>JAEWBD010000299.1 GCA_023391315.1 Bacteroidota bacterium
GGCTATAAGCCAGGATAGATTTATTATTATCAATGCAATACGGCACCACATCTTTTTCAATATCGCGTTTTACCATACTGTAAGGCACCTGGTTTGAAACAAGATTAATGTACTTCCCGGCTTCCTGCATTTGTTCAACATTATAATTACAAACACCGGCATAACGAACCTTTCCCTGTTCAATCAATTTTGAAACAGCTTCCATCGTTTCCTCTATAGGCGTGGTAACATCAGGCCAGTGAATCTGGTAAAGATCTATATAATCTGTGCCAAGCCTTTTCAAACTGTCTTCACATTCCTTAATAATACTTTCCTTTCCGGCATATTTATAAATATCAATATCTTCCCCGCTATTGTTTTTGCTTTTAAAAGCAAACGCACCTTTCGTCTCATCCCAGCGCATGCCATATTTAGTAAGTATCTGTACCTTATCACGGGGAATACCTTTAATGGCTTCGCCTGTTATTTCTTCGCTGGTGCCCTGACCGTAAACCGGCGCAGTATCAATAGAGGTTACGCCCAAATCATACGCTGCTTTTATAGCTTTTACCGCTTCACTTCTTTCTGTGCCGCCCCACATCCATCCTCCCGCAGCCCAGGCGCCAAAAGTTATTACAGACAGTTTAAGATCTGAGTCGCCTAAATTCCTGTATTCCATACTGTTTGTTTTATGAATGATAAAATACTTTTTGTTATTAGTACATGCAACAACCTATTATTCAAAATTATGCTATTGGCAAAAACACCCGTATTAAATAACAGGACTATAAATAAAAAAGCTGAATGATAAGCAGGGCCTACAATTCAGCTTGTCAAAAAAATATAGCAATAATTACTTCAATACTTCAGCCATTGTTTTACCAATATCAGCAGGGCTGGCCACCACGTGCACGCCGCATTCGCTTAATATTTTCATTTTAGCAGCAGCCGTATCTTCAGCGCCGCCAATGATAGCGCCCGCATGGCCCATTCTGCGGCCCGGAGGTGCTGTTTGACCTGCAATAAAACCAACAACTGGTTTGGTACCATTATCTTTTATCCAGCGTGCAGCTTCAGCTTCCATGCCACCGCCAATTTCACCAATCATAATAATGCCATCTGTTTCATCATCATTCATAAATAATTCAACAGCTTCTTTAGTAGTAGTGCCAATGATAGGATCGCCGCCAATACCAATAGCCGTGCTTATGCCAAGGCCGGCTTTTACAACCTGGTCGGCAGCTTCGTAGGTTAATGTACCCGATTTGGAAACAATACCAATGCGTCCTTTCTTAAAAATAAAACCGGGCATGATGCCTACTTTAGCTTCATCAGCAGTGATCACACCCGGGCAATTGGGGCCAATAAGCCTTGACGGTTTTCCCTGCAGGTAATTTTTTACTTTAACCATATCCTGCACAGGAATACCTTCTGTTATGCAAACAATCAGTTCAATGCCGGCCTCAGCGCTTTCCATAATGGCGTCGGCTGCAAAAGCAGGCGGAACGAATATAATGCTCACGTTAGCGCCGGTAGCTTTTACTGCATCGGCAACGGTATTAAAAACGGGCTTATCTAAATGCGTGCTGCCACCTTTTCCCGGTGTAACACCACCAACAACCTGGGTTCCATATTCAATCATCTGGCTGGCATGAAAACTGCCTTCCGTACCGGTGAAACCTTGTACAATTACTTTTGAATTCTTATTCAGTAATACGCTCATGTGTAGTTTATTAAAGTCCGCAAAAATAATAGTTAGTTTTTAGTTTGCGGATGAAGATAATAAAATGATTGAATTTCGTGAATCGTAAAACATCAAACGTAATGGCTTTGAAATTTATTATTATTGTTGACAGTCTTATTATTCACCTTTTGTTGTTCGATCTGATTTCGCTTACATTTAAAATCTTTATGAACTTGTATTCACGTTTCACCAATACCGCTTCCCACATCATTCATCCAGCTTATCCATTTGCAACTTGCCATTAAAGATGGATTCCATTTCTTTCGCCTGGTAAATGTTCCTGTTTTCCTTATTACCCAAAACAATAATGGTAGCTGTATCCTGCACCAATCTTATAAACGATGTATTTGTACCATGCCATTTACCATTATGATAAATAACCGTGTCTTTATTTTTAATAAATAAGCGCCAGGCTAAACCATAATTATGCATAGACCGCACTTCATTGCTTAATGGTGTAAAGGCCATATCCAGCGTTGACCTTTTTAAATAAGTATGCTGGTATAAAGATTTGTCCCAGGCAAGCAAATCCCGCACTGTACTATATACATTCTTATCACCGTAAGTGCAATCGTATTGATCCATCGGAAATCCTCTTGAAACAGACCAGGTAGGATTATAATTAGCCGTATCTTTTATGGAAAAGATATACGTATCATGCATACCCAGCGGTTCAAACAAAGTTTTCTTCATGTAATCAGGAAACTTTTGCCCCGTTATTTTTTCCACTATTAAAGCCAGCAAAACAAAGTTGGTATTGCAGTATTGAAACCTTCTGTCAGGCAAATTCTGAATACGCGGTTTATGCACAATCATTGCATGCAGCACATCTTCATTCGTCATTTCTTTATGCTTGTCCCAGATGCTATCCATAAAATATAAATAATTGGGCAAGCCGCTGCGATGACTTAATAAATTTCTTATAGTAATGCCTTTATATGGCAGTTGCGGAAAATATTTTTGCAGGGTATCTTCCAGGGATAGTTTTCCATTTTCCCACAACTTCAAAACAGCCATACCTGTAAATGTTTTTGAAGTGGAAGCAATATGAAAAGGCGTATGCGGGGTAACAGAATCTTTCGTAATAAAATTTCCGTAACCCCGATATTGCTCAAACAAAACCTGCCCGTTCTTGGCAACAAGTATGGCGCCGTTAAAACCCGTTCTTACCAGTCTCTTTTGATAAAATTCATCAATGGCATTGGTATATGCCGCAGCCTTTGCGGCACTTAAACCTGTAAACTTAAAATCTTTTGTAAGGCCAGTGGTATCCTTTTTGCCAGCATTGCTTTTGGCAGTGCCCGATGAACATCTTATAAAAACAAAACAAAAAACTAAAACAAAAAAAAGGGCTAAAATTCGTGTATGCTGCATGAATCGGCTACTTTATTGTAATACTTTGTTCGCGGTAAATGTAATGCGATAGTGTATAAAATTTCATTTCATTTTTTTTTACAACAATATCTTTACACTTATGGTAATTATTTTATTTGACACAAATGCAAAGCAAAATTTATACCCACTTACACAAACAAAAGCTATAGCTGATATACGCTATGGTATTTTTTCCATTAAAGAACGCTGGGAAACCATAAGTGGTTTGCCGGTTTTTATACAGGCGGAAAATTATCTCGCAGGCTTATACGAAGCTCCGCCTGATGATGAATATTTATATATAGATGCTTCGCTGAAAGATGAAGATAATTTACGTTCACAAATTCTCTCCCTTCAACCTGATGAAGCTTTAAAGGATGCTAACGGCATCATTGCATGCAGAGCAAATTCTTTAATTGACAATCATATTTTCAATAAGCCCGAAAAACATTTCACCAGTTTCAGAAAAGCTGAAAATATTATACGGCTGCAATATCCATGGCAGTTATTTTTATGGAATGATGAGCAACTGCGTAAAGATTTTTTATTGCTCTTCGCCAGGAGCATGAGCCAGCCTTTGCCTGAAACCATTAAAACAAGCCAGCCTGAAAATATTATTATTGAAGAAGGCGCTGTGGTTGAACACTGCATTATTAATGCTTCAACAGGCCCGGTTTATATTGGAAAAAATGCAACCATTATGGAAGGCGCCATGTTACGCGGTCCGATTGCTATTTGTGAATGCGCAACTGTAAAAATGGGTGCAAAAATTTATGGAGCTACAACTATTGGCCCTTACTGCGTTGCAGGCGGCGAAGTAAAGAACAGCATACTGCAATCGCACAGCAATAAAGCACACGATGGCTACCTGGGCGATTCTGTTATCGGCAGCTGGTGCAACCTTGGCGCCGGCACCAGCAACAGCAACATTAAAAATACAGCAGGGCTTGTGAACATATTTCATGAAGCTTATGGTGTGAATGTAAATGCCGGCAGAAAGTTCGGTGTAGTTATGGGCGACTATTCGCGCACAGCTATTAATACAGCGCTCAATACAGGTACAATCATTGGCACCTGCTGCAATGTTTTTGGAGAAGGATTGATACCAAGAATTGTTGAAGACTTTACATGGGGCACACAGCAATCATCCAATTATAAATTTGAGAAAGCCGTTGAGCATATCAATAACTGGAAAGAATTAAAAGGCGAAAAATTATCTTCTGCCGAAATATCTGTGCTAAAGTATATTTTTGACCGCCGTTTTTAAATGAATGAGCAAGCGTTATATCTGTTCGGGCAGAGTAAAGAGTGCAGGAAAAGAATGCAATCCTGCTATCGCTTTTTCCTTTGTGTGAAAATTTAAACGCTCTGCGAAGTCTCCGGACTTCGCAGGAAGTATGCGTGAAGTCTCTGACTTCTGATAATCACAAATAAATTAAACCATATAATGAGAAAGCAAATTGCCGCTGCAAACTGGAAAATGAACCTTACAGTTGAAAAAGCCGAAACTTTAATAAACGATATTGTTGCCGCCAACGTGCAATTAGGACAAGATCAATTAGCCGTTTTTGCCGTGCCTGCCCCTTACCTGCAACTGGCGCAAAAAGCCATTGCCGGTAAAGAAAATTATTTTATTGCCGCACAAAATTGTTACAGTAAGAAATCGGGCGCATATACCGGCGAAGTTTCTGTTGAAATGCTGCAGTCGCTCGGCATACAATACGTAGTGCTTGGCCACTCCGAACGCCGCGAATATTTCATGGAGAGCAACCAGTTCCTGGCAGAAAAATTAAACATTGCTTTAGAATATAACATCACGCCTATCTTTTGTTGCGGCGAACCTTTAAGCATTCGGGATGCCGGCACACAAAACGAATTTGTGGCCACACAACTGGAAGAATCTTTGTTTCATTTTTCAAATGATGACATTCAAAAGATCGTTATTGCTTACGAGCCAATATGGGCAATCGGTACGGGGAAAACAGCTACCAGCGCACAGGCGCAGGAAATGCATGCGCACCTGCGTAAAGTTTTAACGGGGAAGTTTGGAAAAGAAGTGGCCGATAACATCAGCATTCTATATGGCGGCAGTGTAAAGGCAAGCAATGCCAAAGAGATTTTTTCACAGCCTGATGTTGATGGTGGTTTGGTGGGCGGCGCATCGCTTATTGCCGGTGAGTTTGTTGCCATTATACAAAGCCTGAAATAATATTAACCCAATGGGTTTAAAAAAACTATTGACGCAGGGCATTATCTGGCGCAGCCTTTATTTTTTTTCAGTACTGCTCGTGAATATTTTTTTATCCCGTTATTTAAGAGCCGGTGCCACAGGCAATCTCTATTTTATCTCCATTATTTTTTCTTTCATGCAGGTGGTGCTAAGCCTCGGTGGCGAATCGGGCTTAACCTATTTTGCATCGGGTAATAAAATAGAGCGTAATAAATTGCTTACCGTTGCGGCAGCATGGAGCATTGCGGCAGGCGCAATTATGTCGCTGCTTGTTTATCTCTATTTTTTAATTAGCCATTCAGCCACAGCCACAGAAATAACCTGGTATTGTTTATATGGATTTGTGTTTGTATCCGGCATGTCGCTGGCTAACTATGGCGCAGTTATTTATTACACAAAAGAAAATTATTACCTGCCCAATATTTTATTAACGCTTGTAAACATCTTGTATGTATTCCTTATTCCCGGCAAGGAATCTATTCCGGATGAAAGCCAGGCGCAGTGGGTAACATTTTTATATTTCGCAACGTATTTTGCCGGCGGCCTGCTCGTGTTTGCATCTTATGTCATCCTGTACAGGAAAGAAGGCAGGTCTGGTTTTCCCAAAGGCGGTTTATTCAGGCAACTGCTTACTTATTCATTCACGGCGCTTGGCGCCAATGCCATTTTCTTTTTGGTATACAGGATTGATTATGTTTTTGTAAAGTACAGCCCTGTTTGCACACCTGAAGACCTGGGCAATTACATACAGGTTTCAAAGATCGGGCAACTCATGCTTATCATTCCGCAGATGATTGCTGTGGTTGTTTTTCCCACAACGGCAAGCGGCACGGATGATAATAAACTGAACAACGCGCTGATGGTGATGTCAAGAATTTTTTCGCAGTTGTTCCTGCTGATGTTTATTGGTGTTGCCGTATTCGGCAAACAGTTTTTTACTATTGTATTTGGCGAGAGTTTTAATAAAATGCAATTGCCGATGCTGATTTTAATCCCGGGTATTTTTTCGCTAAGCGTGGTAACTTTATTATCAGCCTATTTTGCAGGAAAGGGAAAAGTCAGGATAAACCTTTATGCTGCTATTTGCGGTTTAATTGTAACCATTACCGGCGATTTTATTTTTGTACCGAAGTATGGAATAGTTGCCGCAGCCCTAGTAAGCACTATAAGTTATGCAGTAAACACGGCGCTCGTTATGTGGTTCTATTACCGTGAACACCCCTTACATTTTTCGGAATTTTTTAGATGGAGAAAATCTGATTATGACTGGTTGTTTTCTATGCTGAAATTGATGAAGGATTAAACTGTAGGGATTTATTTTGGCACATTAGTCTTACGCCGAAGAAGAACTGCGAACTCTATTTTAAAATGCGGCGGGATTGCAAACTTCGCCGAGGCCTGCCGGCCATTTCGGCGAGCTGAGGGCGCAAGGCGTAAAGCTTTGTCTGTTTAGCATTCTTTCCCCAATGTGCCTGTTGCTTTGCATAATGTGGTGCTTCGCTGCCAGGGCATCAGCACGAACGTTACTAATGGCGAAGCGAAGAATTCTGAACCCCATATAGTATTGCCGCCTTAAGAATATCCATATTTATATCTTTTAGCGTTTTGAACTTAATGCAATAGCCGGTCACACTCGCCTTGCCTATTTCTTTTCCATACACGCGGGGCAGGTAGGTTTTGTCTTCAATACCCATAACATAAACTGACATACCGACTGTGTTAGCGCACATACCAATTTGGTAAAATTCCCTGGTTTCTCCATTCGCATATTTTATGGTGTACGATCCATAGCCCGCATTAGGATTTGAAACAGTTTTGTTTTCACTGTTTTTTCCATCTAAGAACCATAATTTACATGCCGGCATTAATTGCAGAATGATTCGGTGAAGCTCTTGCATGTCATTGCGTTTTGGCTCAGGCTGGCTGGCAATATACTTTTCGATCTGTGCTTGTACATTCATATAAAATTATTAGGTAGTATTTATTAAATATTTAGCTTCTTTTAGAAGCCGTTAATATTAATTCCCGAAAAACTTTACATAGCATATGAAGGCAGCGTTTCGTATTTGTTTTGTGATGTAGTTCCCCATATAACCGCGTTAAATTTCGATGTTGCTCATCACCATAAGATACCCCCGCCGCCGTATTTAAAACCGCCTGATGTATCCTCCTGTGAACCGCCGGTCGCTTGCATAACGCCATCGATGGTACAAAGATGAAAAGCATTTGAGAATTTAGCGCTGTGTTAATACGACAAGTCCAGGGGCTCAATGCGACACCGTTTGCATTACCAGGTCTTGCTTCTATTATTATAAATTTTTGTTTGAGATAGCTTTAGGCAAATAAATCACTTCCGGCAACAATTGCCCCTGTTTATTTAATTCAACTATAAACTTTGGCTAATTTGTTCCGTTGTTGATGGCAATATGTGTTTCTGCTTTGCTGCAAAAAGTATATGCCGGCTGCTACATTAAAATTGCATCAACCTTAAACAACTTGCATAGAATCTTAAAATAAATATTTTTTCCCAGAGCAGGTTGTTTCACCACCAAGTTCTCTTACTAAAGCAGTGTGCGGATTACCTTTTACGAATGGCAAGTGAAGACGTTAAAGAAATTGCTATCAAAAAAATATTTTCTATTCACTAAAATTTTTATCCTCGCATTTTAAACAGAAATTTTTGCATCCAGTCAGGATTTACGAATAATCTGGTTGCGTAAATAACAGCAGGAATTTCTCTTTGCATTGCAGGTTTAGCGCAGCCTGTCCATACTTTTCACCAGCTTTTGATCCCTGTAAATACCTTGTATCGCAAAAAATAAAAATACGGGAATCACAAAAGCCAATACGGAGGTTAAAGCAAGCCCTCCACCAGCATACTCTTTTTTATAATTGAAATAAAGAAGAATATTACCAATACTTATTATCAGCGCAAGTATGGTTAACCAAATTTGAAGTTTGCGTTGTTTGAATATAAAAACGGTAAATAAACTAAGCGTGCCTAAAATGGCTGTGAGTATTAGTAAAATCATTTTAGTGGTGGCATTAAACTGGTCTGAAGCCAGGTCGGGATTGGGGCCAATATAATAAAACGGGAATTTCATGGTTAAAAATGTGCAGGCGGCAGCCAGCAGCAGCCAAACAGTTTGTATTCTTTGTATCATATACTGATATTTAAAATCAATTTAAAAATAAAGCTAAGTAACAAGCCGTAAAGTAAATGATAATGATGCTTATTTTTCGTGCTATATATTTGCAATCCTTAAAAAATCTCTATGTTCAATAATCTTACCGAAAGGCTCGAAAGCGCTTTTAAGAATTTAAAAGGTGAAGCAAGAATAAATGACCTGAATATTGCCAATACGGTAAAAGATATTCGCCGTGCTTTAATTGATGCCGACGTTAACTATAAAATTGCCAAAGAATTTACTGACAGGGTTAAAGAGAAAGCTACCGGCGAAAAGGTAATCAACGCCATTAGCCCCGGCCAGTTGATGGTAAAAATTGTGCAGGATGAGCTTACCGAATTAATGGGTGGCACCGAAGCTGAGTTTAATATAACCGGTAACCCGGCTGTTGTTTTAATTGCGGGTTTGCAGGGTAGCGGTAAAACCACTTTCAGCGGAAAGCTGGCGAATTATTTAAAGGGCCAGAAAAAATCGCCTTTATTGGTGGCGGCAGATATTTACCGGCCTGCGGCCATTGACCAGTTAAAGATTTTGGGTGAACAGATTAATGTGGAAGTGTACAGCGAGCCCGAAACAAAAGATGCGGTTGCCATTGCGCAAAATGCTATTAAGGAAGCCAAAACAAAAAATAAGAATGTTGTAATTATAGATACAGCCGGCCGCCTTGCCATCGACGAAGCTATGATGACCGAGGTTGCCAATATAAAAGCAGCAGTTAACCCAACTGAAATATTATTTGTGGTTGATTCCATGACCGGCCAGGATGCTGTGAATACAGCCAAAGCTTTTAATGACAGGCTTAATTTCTCCGGCGTTGTTTTAACCAAGCTCGATGGCGATACCCGTGGCGGCGCCGCCTTGTCTATTAAATACACGGTAAATAAACCCATCAAGTTTGTAAGCAGTGGTGAGAAGTTAGATACACTCGATGTATTCTACCCCGACCGTATGGCCCAGCGTATTTTAGGCATGGGCGATATAACTTCACTGGTAGAAAAAGCACAGGCGCAGTTTGATGAAGAGCAGGCCAAGAAACTGGAAAAGAAGATTCGCAAGAACCAGTTTGATTTCCAGGATTTCTATGACCAGTTACAGCAGATAAAAAAGATGGGCAACCTGAAAGATTTAATGGGCATGATACCCGGCGTGGGCAAAGCCATAAAAGATGTGGATATAAGCGATGATGCATTTAAAGGCGTGGAAGCCATTATTAATTCCATGACGCCTTATGAGAAAGCAAACCCGGATATTATCAATCAAAGCCGCCGCACCCGTTTATCAAAGGGCTCAGGCAAATCCATGGAAGATGTGAATGCTTTTATGAAGCAGTTTGAACAAATGAAACAGATGATGAAGATGATGAATAAAATGCCGATGGGCGGCATGCGCATGCCCGGTATGCGCCGGTAATACATTATTTTTCGCACAGGAGAAGTAACCGGCGGTAAATGAAACCCGTCTCCGGCCATTTTTTCCTGTGCAATTTTCCCTTCCGGTATCTTAATTTTTTTACGCCCTGTTTGCCTTTGTTTTGCCGCTGATTAAAAAAAAATTAATTTTTATATGCAGCGTTTTTATAATCATTATTTATCACTTACATTCGCAGTTCAATTATTCATTTAAACCTTTTGAACAAAGGCCTTTAAATTTCTATTTAAAATGGCAGTAAAAATCAGACTTCAAAGGCACGGAAGTAAAAAGAGACCTTTTTACTTTATCGTAATAGCCGATGCCCGTGCACCCCGTGATGGAAAATTTATCCAGAAAATCGGAACCTACAATCCGCTAACTGTTCCCGCAACAATCCAGTTAGACCGTCAAAAAGCATTAGAATGGTTGCACAAAGGTGCTGAGCCAACAGACACTGTTCGCCGTATCTTATCCTTTAAAGGAGTGCTCTATTTAAAACACTTATTACGCGGTGTAAAACTTGGTCTGTTCGATGAGGCAGCAGCCATGCAGAAGTTCCAGAAATGGCATGAAGAACACGAAGTTCATGTAAAGCGCCGTAGTGATGAGCACAGAAGAACCAGGATTGCTGCTCGTCCGCAACCTGCTGCAACAAAAGCACAAGCTCCGGACTCTACTGAAGCGTAAGCAGCCACATGGAAAAATTTTTCTTAAAATCCCGTTAGCAATAGCGGGATTTTTTTATTTTGGGTTGCCGGCAAATTAACTCCTGTTACACTTTAGTTGTGTCGCTCCCTTATACTGCATATTTTTATGGCAGCCACGGGTTGCAGGCTTAATCAGTTAAATTAAATCTTACATCATTATATTTTGAGCGAATATATTCACATAGGAAAATTAGCTGCCACACACGGCCTTCAGGGCGAGTTTGTATTAAAACATGTATTGGGCAGGAAAACAGATTTCAAAAATACTTCAGCCATATTCATTGAAAAAATAAAGGGTGAATACCTGCCTTATTTCCATGAAAAAAGCACTATAAAAAACGAGGCTGAAACCATTATTAAACTGGAGGGCATTAATACAAAGGAAGCAGCGGCCCTGCTGCTTCAGAAAAAAGTATGGCTCACCAAAACGAATTTCGATAGCCTGGTAAGTAAAACAGCCCCGGTAAATCTTATTGGCTTTACAGTTTATAATGATGACGAGAAACTGGGTTCCGTTGAATCAGTAATTGAACAGCCGCTGCAGGTTCTATTGCAGCTGATGATAAAAGATAAAGAAGTGCTTATTCCCTTAAACGAAGCAACCCTTCTTCATATAGACCGAAAGAAAAAGGAAGTGCATGTAAGCCTTCCGGATGGTCTATTGGAGCTTTACCTGGGCAACAGTTGAATGTTCCTTATTGCAAAGGGCATAAAACTTTACCACAACGATTTCTACCAGGAATAAAGCAAATTATCGTCATTAGGAATCAAAGCAAAAATTAATTCATCCGCGTATTAAATTCAATCTTTCTCAGCTAAGAAAAAATTGAATTAATACATCAACAATTTCAGGTTTAATTGTGTTTGACTGGGGCATATTTACTGGTGTTTGATTCATAGACTTCATGATTTTTGTTATGAAAAAAATGTTGTCCTGAGTTCTTGTTTAATAAAGTATCCGGATAAAGTCAACTGAATTAATCTCATCCGGGCCACTAAAATAATAAAACCCTCTTTTTTAAGGAGGGTTTTATTATTTTTCTCTTGTTAAAAAAATTTTTATTCTGCGGCACCTTCTACCAAAACCGTTGTTTTATTGTCCAGCACTTCAGCAAAACCGCTTTGAATCGTATAGCTGAAAACCTCTGATTTGGTTTTTAAAACTTTTATTTTTCCTTTTCCAAGTGCGGCTACAAGTGGTGCATGCTTTTCCAATATCTCAAAAGACCCTTCAATACCAGGTAATTGAACGCCATGTACTTCTCCGCTGTATAATTTTGTTTCAGGTGTTAATATTTCTAAAGTCATTTTAGTATGCTGATGTGCTGATGTGATAATTTGCTAATAACCTACTGATTTTCATTAGCATGATTAGCACACTAGCTAATTTGCTAATTATCCTTTTGCCTGTTCAATCAGTTTTTTACCTTTTTCAATAGCATCTTCAATAGTACCTACCAGGTTAAAGGCTGCTTCTGGATATTCATCCACTTCGCCGTCCATGATCATATTAAAACCGCGAATAGTGTCTTCAATGCTTACAAACACACCTTTTAAACCGGTAAATGCTTCAGCTACATGGAAAGGCTGGGAAAGGAAGCGTTGTACACGGCGTGCACGGCTTACCACCAGTTTATCTTCTTCACTCAGTTCATCCATACCAAGGATGGCAATAATATCCTGCAATTCTTTATAACGCTGCAGGATTAATTTTACCCGGTTGGCAGTATCGTAATGCTTATCGCCAACAATGGCCGGCGTAAGAATTCTTGAAGTAGAATCCAGCGGATCAACCGCAGGATAAATACCTAAGTCGGCAATTTTACGGCTTAATACCGTTGTAGCATCTAAGTGAGCAAAGGTAGTGGCCGGAGCTGGGTCAGTCAAGTCATCCGCAGGCACATAAACTGCCTGCACAGAAGTGATTGAACCGTTTCTTGTAGAAGTAATCCTTTCCTGCATCAAGCCCATTTCTGTTGCCAATGTTGGCTGGTAACCCACGGCTGAAGGCAT
>JAEWBD010000323.1 GCA_023391315.1 Bacteroidota bacterium
CCGTAATTCATGTGGACGGAGGGGAACACTGCCTGTAAAACAGAAAATATGTACGAAGAAGTTTTAAACCAGCTCCCTTATAAATCGTCTTTCCGCTTTGTTGATACCATCATTTCATTGGATGAAAACGGCGTTGTTGGTGAATATACACTGCGTCCGGACGCCTTTTTTTATGAAGATCATTTTCCCGGGAATCCTGTTACGCCCGGCGTAATTCTCATAGAAGTTATGGCGCAGATCGGCCTGGTAACGTTAGGCATTTATTTATTAATGCAGGCGGGTTTATCTTCCGAAAAAAAAATAACTCCTTTATTTACTTCGAGCCAGGTTGACTTTCATAAGCTTGTGTTGCCTGGCGAAAAACTAAGGGTTATTTCCAAAAAACAATATTTTCGTTTCAATAAGTTAAAATGCACGGTAGAAATGATAAATGAAAAAAGCGAAACAGTTGCGAGAGGCATATTTTCAGGTATGATGATTCAAAGTAATAATATCCCGCTATGAGTAAAAGGGTTGTTGTTACAGGCTTGGGGGTTGTGGCGCCAAACGGCGTTGGTGTACCTGCTTTCCTCCATGCTATTCAAAATGGCGTTTCGGGATTAAAATTTATGCCGCATTTCAGGGAGCTGAATTTTAATTGCCAGGTTTGCGGTATTCCTGATTTTCAGTTTGATGACCTCAAAAATTATTTGTCAGAAGTAGCTTTTCATGGTTTAAAGGGCAGCACTATAGGCTACGCTATTAAAGCCGCCGCCGATGCCTGGATGGATGCCGGCAATGCCATTAATACCGGCGAAATACATTGGGAAACCGGCTGCGTTTTCGGCAACAGCCTTGCCGATATGGAGATAATGAAGCGCGTAATTACGCATGTGGACATGAAGCAATCCCGCAAACTTGGCTCAAAAGTGGTAGAACAGCTCATGAACAGCGGCGCCACAGCTAACATAACCGGTTTACTCGGCATTGGCAACCGCGTGATTACGAATTCAGCGGCTTGCGCCACCGGTTCGCAGGCTATTTTGATGGGTTATGAATACATAAAAAATGGCACGGCCAGGCGCATGCTGGTAGGCAGCAACGAATATATTGACAGCTACGTGTTCAGCGCCTTTGACGCCATGCGCATTCTCGGAAGAAAATTTAATGATGAGCCGGAAAGGGCATCGAGGCCTATGAGTGCAACAGCGTGTGGTTTTGTGCCGGGTTCCGGCGCCGCTGCTCTGGTACTGGAGGATCTTGATTTTGCATTGGCGCGTAATGCCACCATTTATGCAGAAATATTGGGCGGCGCCACTAATTCCGGCGGACAGAAAAAAGGCGGTTCGATGACGGCGCCCAACAGCGAAGGCGTTATTCGTTGCATAGATGCTGCTTTAACAGATGCTGCAATTGATCCTGCCGAAATTGATTTGATCAGCGGGCATTTAACGGCAACGATGGCCGATAAAATGGAAATTGAAAACTGGAGTAAAGCGTTGAACAGGAGAGGGGAAGATTTTCCGCTCATCAATTCGCTTAAATCGATGATAGGGCATTGTTTAAGCGCGGCGGGTTCCATAGAAAGTGTGGCGGTAATTTTGCAGCTCATGCATGAATTTGTGCATCCCAATATCAATCTTGAGGATCCAAATCCTGAAATAACAGATATTGTAAGTGTAAACGCATTACCAACAAAAAAAATAAATAAAGAAATTAATATTGCAGCTAAAGCTAACTTTGGGTTTGGCGATGTAAATGCCTGTTTAATTTTTTCAAAATTTAAAAAATAATGACGCGAGAAGACATTTTAGAGGAATTAAAAAAAGTTTTGTCACATTATACACCAGATAAGGAAACGCTTAATTCTATTGTCCCGGAAACCGATTTTGTAAACGACCTGAAAATAAATTCAGCCAATATGGTTGATATAATTATTGAAGCTGAAGAAAAGTATGATATTGAAATAGACATGGATGCCGCTGAGAAAATACACAATGTGGGCAGTTGTGTAGATGTAATCCTGGAAAAAATTAATGAGAAAAAATAGTATTGGCAATGATATCGTCGCTTTAACCAATACGGGCATTGAACGTGCCTGCAATCCAAGATTTTATTCAAAGTTCCTTACTGATAAGGAAGCTGCTCTTTTTAATACAAATGACCTCGCCATTTCATTTGTGCAATTTGTATGGCTGTGCTGGAGCATAAAAGAATCCGTATATAAATTTCAGAAAAGATTGCAGCCGCAGCTTTTAAAAGGCGGCTGGAAAATACAGGTACATTCAATAAATCCACCGGCAATGTCGTTTCCCGCCTCACAACATAAATTGCTGGAAAGTGAATTGATACCGGTTGAACTTTGTTATGCAAGCGTAGCTGTTATCAATACAGAAAAATATTATTCCTGGTCAATCATTACACCAGAATTTATTTATACCATTACTGCTGCTGAAAATGAGCATGAAAATATTTGCTGGGGCATAAAGAGAATTGGTGATGCCAATCGCCTAAACCAATCATCTGAAGTAAGAAAATTTTTATTGGCAAGGTTTCGGAGTAGCAATGCTGAAATTTTAAAAACGCCTGCAGGTGTTCCGCATATAAAAGGGCATCCACATGCGCTGCTTTCTTTTACACACGATGGCTTTTTCATAGCGTATGCATTATTGCTGAATAATGAAGCGCTGCAGAAAAATAATGCAGCGTATTATTGCAAAGAAAATAATGAAGCAGGTTTTAATAATTATAGTCGTTTTAATTGCGTCATTTAATGCCAGAGCGCAAAAAATAGCTCCCCGGTTTAAAGTGCTGGTATTTTATGAAAACGGCGGGCACCATATAGACTATTCAAAAAGGGCTGTGGTATGGTTAAACCAGCTGGCTGCCGACAGTAATTTTAGCATTGATTATAAGCAAAATACCAACGATTTTTCCGATAGTTTTTTATCTCAATATCAACTGCTCATCCAGCTTGACTTTGTTCCTTACGGATGGAATGATGAAGCAAAGAATGCTTTTAAAAAATATATAGAAGAAGGTAAAGGCGGCTGGATAGGCTTTCATCATGCTTCACTGTTGGGCGATTTTGACGGATACAAGATGTGGCCCTGGTTCTGCGGTTTTATGGGCGGCATTCAATTCAAAAATTATATTGCTGATTTTGCTTCGGGCACTGTGCATATAGAAGATACAACGTTTCCCGTGTTTAAAAATATGCCTCGCCGGTTTGTCATTAATAAAGAAGAATGGTACACCTATGATAAAAACCCGCGGCCAAATGTGCATGTGCTGGCCAGCGTGGATGAATCTTCTTATCAGCCTGATACTATAAATATAAAAATGGGCGATCATCCTGTTATCTGGACCAACGATGAAGTAAAGGCCAAAAACATTTATATTTTCATGGGGCACGGGCCGGATCTGTGGGATAATCCTGCCTATACAACACTCATTAGGAATGCAATTTTCTGGGCAGCAAAAAAATAATCATTACTTATTATTATGTGCGAACAATACGGCCTGGCTTATGGAAATGCCCGTATCATGATTCAAAGGCTTATATGGAGATAATAAGAAAAATGTAAGAATACATCCCGCATCATTTCAACCTCGTTAATGCCGATCCTTTATGCGCTACAATATGATCTGATTTATCACTCTTTATTTCATATTGCGGATCATCTTTCGAGGCGTGGTGCGTATAGCCTTTATAATCAAAATCTTTTGTGTGTATTTTGATTATGGTGCCTGAAACCCTTCCCACTTCTGAATTCCAGCTCACTTTATCTCCCGCTTTAAATTTTGCTGCCATAAAATTTCAAAAATTTCCTGAACAGTTTATTTGCCTGAAGGCGTGAGCGCTACAGCCGCTTCTGTTGTAAGCACCCGGAAAGTGAAACTTTCCTGCAGGTAAAGTTTTACTGTTGTTTCAGAGTGACTGAGATAACCGATAGAAATATCCTGCCCAAGGTTCAGCTCAAAATCACCGCCGCGGGTTGAAAGCACAAAGCCGCCTTTTATTGCCGGCGCCCAGATAATTTCTCCCTCCACCAGCCGGTAAATATGTTGCAGTATCGGGTAGCCTTCATCACTGCCGCCCGTAGCTATTGCGTAAGCATCCGCTCCCAGCACAAGCTTATAAGGGCCATTAACGCCCGCAAGCCGCAATTCGCTTATTGCCTGTGCCACTATATCAGGATAATTACGCACGCTGGAAGATAATGTTAATGGTGCATTGCTGCTTTCCTGCCGGATGCCCTCAATATTAGCGGCAGCATAACCTTCAAAGATGGCGCGGTCTTCTGCAAAGGCTATCTTTTTCGCAGCGGCTTTCAATGGGTCCCAGTCGGAATCATCGGAACCACGTTCCACATCATCAATCGCCTGCCGCGAAAGTTCAAACGGCACACGCAATTCTACCAAAGCTTTTACCTCACGCTGTACCGCCTGTATGCCATCGCCCGGCGCTTCAATCTGTTTTGTGTGACCGGTGCCTGCCGCCGCAAAATCAAAACCCTTCGGGCCCACCACATCTACTACGCACCGTGCACCCAGGTGGCGTTTAAGGGTGCGGCTGGCTTCTTCTTCAATCTGGGCCCAGGCCTCATCAGAAATGGGGGCAAGTTCCCGGTAAAGGTTATTCATATCTTTTTATTTTTTTAGTGATCCAATATTTAACGAGCCATCGTTCGGCAACCTTCCTGTTTTGTTTTCGGCATTTACGCTTTCTGTTTCCAGCGGCGATAATCCTGACGCTACGCTGTCTAAAAATGTTGCCGATGGCACAAAGAATAATGTTCCTGTTTTGGCTGTACTGAAATCCAGCAGCCTGTCGTAGTTGCCCGGCGGCAATCCAATGAACATATTATCGAGCATTTTCTTCACCGTGGTGAAGGTGCTGGCATAGGCAATAAAATAAGTGCCCATTTCATTGGTTGACATATTGCCAAAAGGCATGTTGTCGCGAATAATTTTAAGATCATCGCCCACATTGCTCAAAGCAATATGGGAATTGGCGGGCTTTATATCATCCGGCATTTCCACATCATCCCCTTTATATCTCCCAAACACTTTTTCCTGCTCTTCCACTGTTAATGCTTTAAACGCAGCCAGGTTATGAATATATTTTTGAACAAAAAGATAGCTGCCGCCGCGATAAGCTGGATCGTTATCACCAACCAAACCAAAATAGGCGCGGTCTTATCACTGCGGGTTTTCAGTGCCGTCAACAAAACCTAAAATAGAG
>JAEWBD010000336.1 GCA_023391315.1 Bacteroidota bacterium
ATAAGAGAAATCCCTCATCCAGCATAATGTATCGGGGTAAACTTTTTGATTATAGCGATAGATAAAATCTTTGCGGGCGCGACCGGCATTTTCCCTTTTGGCCGCTTCTTTTAAATTAAAACCCTGAACATTGTAAACAATCATATCAGGGTCTATATCCATTTTACCGTATAACCTGTTATCAGGAGTAAGAATAAGGTCGTTCAGTTTTTCAAGGGTTCCTTTATCGCCCCATTTAATGGAAGCGGCTCTTTTCCAATCAATTGCAGTATCGCCGCCTGTTCCTGTTTTCATAAAACCTAAACGAACGGCAGCAAGCGAATCCCGTACCCAGTAAACAAACCGGCGGTATTCATTATTGGTGATTTCCGTTTTATCCATCCAGAACCCACTGATAGAAACCTGTTTATTGCGTGCAGTGAAATTATAATTTACATCTTCGTCGCTGGGACCCATGTGAAAGGTACCCGGCGGAATATAGGACATGCCAAGCGGCCGCGTCATGCTGCTTCTTGCAGCAGGCGCCACACCATG
Source organism: Bacteroidota bacterium (assembly GCA_023391315.1). Lineage (GTDB taxonomy): Bacteria > Bacteroidota > Bacteroidia > Chitinophagales > Chitinophagaceae > Parafilimonas. The sequence continues at coordinate 535 of JAEWBD010000336.1, forward strand.
CAACTGACCATCACCAGCGATTGATTTCGACTTTCCCGATTTATTACAACTAACCACAGCTGTTGATAAAGCAGCAAGAAGTAATATTACAAAGCTTTGGTTTTTCATCCGTTTTCCTTGTTTCTGGCAAATTTTTGAATATGATTATCAATTGCAGATGTTAAAAATATTTTATCCGGCTCTGCATAAGAAATATCAACGCTCAATAACACAAATTATTTTGTTGGTTGAAACTTTTTGTTATAAATCTTTAATTAACTGATTTTTAAACTCCTCAAAGCTGCCTGCAGGTTGAAGACAATTATAATCTTCACAAATATATATTTTAGTTTGATTTGGTAAAATTAGTTTTCCCTGAAGTAAAGGCCACGCTTCATCCGGCTTGCCGGCAGCCTGTAAAACCTTTAAAGGAATGTATTCCTGCAAGATTTTCTGTACCAAAGAAGCGTAATCGTAAGCCATTACCACAATTTCCTTCAAACCATATACCAATAAAAGCATATTTAAATTCCATCTCCCGAAAGAAACCGGGTATTTCCCGGCGAAGTTGCCTATATACAAAATCATATCTTCCGACCGCTGTCTCCATTCAGGTATATCAAAATAAACAGAAAGCTTCAGCAGGTTTTCGGCCATCAATGCATTGCCCGAAGGTGTAGCACCATCATGTAATTCAATTTTTCGGAGCAGTACATCTTCCTGGTTATTGGGAGTAAAATAAAAAAAGCGGTTATCACTATCACTAAAAAGCTCAATGCATTTTTCACATAAGGCTTTGGCTTTCAATAAATAATCATTATTTGTAGTTGCCTGCGCCAGTAAAATGTATGCTTTTATAAGCGCAGCATAATCATCTGCAAAAGCGTGTTGTGGATTGGCTGTTTTATTCCAGCTATGCAATAAAATGCCGGTATTAGATTGAAACAGGTTTTTTTCAATAAAAGCAATATTGTTTTTGGCAAGCTCTAAGTAAGCCTCGTTGCCGAACGCAGCATATGCCTTGCACAAAGCAGACAACATCAGGGCATTCCATGATAACAGTACTTTATTATCGAGCCCTGGTTTTATACGGTTTTGCCTTGCCTTTAATAGAGTTTCTTTAGCTTTTTCAAGTAAAAGCGCAAACTCCTCTTTATTTATTCCCAGAGAAGATGCCACGGATTCAGGGGCTTCAGGCTGCCACAAAATATTGGTATCTTCCCAATTACCGGTTTCTGACACATTAAATACCCGGCAAAATACCTCACTCTCTTTCCCGAGAAGTTGGTCAATTTCCTGTTTGCTCCATACATAATATTTCCCTTCAACGCCCTCACTGTCTGCATCAAGAGCGCTATAAAACCCACCTTCAGGATCAGTTAATTCAGTTTCAACAAAACTGATCGTTTCGGCAACAACCTTTGCATAGGCATTATTTTTTGTGATTTGATAAGCTTCTGTATAAACATCAAGCAGCAAAGCATTATCGTACAGCATTTTTTCAAAATGCGGAATTTGCCAGCGCCTGTCGGTACTGTACCGGCAAAAGCCCCCGCCCAGGTGATCGTATATGCCGCCCATCATCATTTTATCCAGTGATAATAATGCTGTTTTTAACGACCGCTCATTTCCGGAAAAGAAATAATGCCGGAGCAAAAACAATATGGAAAATGTTTGCGGAAATTTTGGCGCCTGCCCAAAACCGCCCCACGTTTCGTCTGCAACTTTTATAAGGTTTTCAGCAATTGCATTTGTTGTTGCTTTATCTATGGGAGGGGCTCCGGCATGTAAATCCAGAATATTGGCTTTCTGCAAATGCTGTGTAAGTGTTTCTGCCTGTTTGGTTATATCATCGCTTCTTTCATTATAAGCTTTAGCAATAGCCAGTAACACCTGTTGCCAGCTATTACGGTTCATCATTGGCTTTGGCGGAAAATATGTTCCTCCGTAGAACGGTTTCAGGTCCGGCGTTAAAAAAACATTTAATGGCCATCCGCCGCTGCCCGTAAGCGCCTGCACAGCATCCATATAAATATGGTCGATGTCCGGCCTTTCTTCCCTGTCTATCTTAATATTAATAAAGTTTTCATTCATTATCTGCGCCGTGGCTTCATCTTCAAAGCTTTCGCGTTCCATAACATGGCACCAATGACAGGCAGAATAACCAATGCTAACCAGTACCGGTTTGTTTTCTGCTTTTGCTCTTGTAAGCGCTTCTTCGCCCCAGGCATACCAGTTTACAGGATTGTGCGCATGCTGCAGCAGATAAGGACTGGTTTCCTTTATAAGGTTATTGGTGTATTTATGCTGAGTCATGTTAAATCTGTTTCTGCTAAAAATAAAAAATCCCGCTTTAACGGGATTGCTTTACTAATTATTTAGAACCTGTTGGAGTTAATGTATACCGCTCTGACGCCTTTAAAGTTATAAATCTTGATAAGGGGAGAGCCGAAGCGGCTGACCGTTAATTCAAACAGCTCCTTAAGCGTTTATTTCTTTTTTGATTTGGAAGAAAGATAATTGTCCAAAGCAGAGATCATGCTGGGCGTTTGTGGCGCCGGGGCTTTAATTTCAACCTCCAAACCCGCCGCTTCACCGGCTTTAACTGTATTGTTTCCAAAGGCCCCTATCAGAGTTCCGTTTTGCATAAACTTTGGGTAATTATCAAAAAGGCTGCGGATACCGCTTGGCGTGAAAAAGCAGATAATATCAAAACTATTAGAGTCCATCACCACACGAACATCGTTACTTACAGAGCGGTACATGAATGCCAACTGAAAATCGCAGTTATTATTTTTCAACCAGGTTACAATTTCATTGTCCTGCTGGTTTTCACTGCACACATACAAAAATTTCTCGTTCTCTTTATGTTTATTAATTACATCAAACATGCTTTTATTGGTACCATCGGTACCATAAAAAACCTTGCGTTTGCGGTAAAGAATAAATTTTTGAAGGTAGAGCGCCACAGCCTCGGTGATGCAGAAATACTTATTGTCCTGGCTAATAGAAACCTTCATTTCATCACACATTCTGAAAAAATGATCTATAGCATTGCGGCTTGTAAATATTACTGCTGAATATAGATTTATATCAATCTTCTGTTTGCGAAATTCCCTTGCTGAAATAGCTTCAAGTTTTATAAATGGATGGAAGGTTAACTTAATTGCATACTTGCGTTCCAATTCAAAGTAGGGAGATTTTTCGCTCTCGGGCTTTGGCTGAGTAATTAAAACTTGTACGGATCCTTTACCAGTAGATTTCTTTTCACCGTTTTTAATCATGCGTAGTGCTCGATTTATATAATAATTTATCTAATGCTGGTTTGCTGAAATAAAACCTTGTAAATGACAAGCAACGGTATTATTTCCACAGCGCAAAGGTAAACAAAAAAGTGAAATGCGGTTACACTAAGGTTTTTGCGGATACGGGCTAATGAAACAATGTATCTTACAGCCAGCGAAAAAACTACCAGGCATAAAACTATTGTTATGGCTATGCTTTTTATTCTATCATTAGAATAGGCAATTGAAAATAAAAGCGGTATAACCAAGATGCCAAGCAGTTTGTTTACAAGAAAAACAACAAACCTGTATTCGGTGGCTGCTTCCTTTGCATTAAACACCCAGCCTGTAAAACTTATAACAAGATATTTTACGCTGTATGCTAATAACAAAATGCCTGTTGAATAAACAAATAATTCCCAAAAAGGCAGCGATGACCATTTTTCAGACCCGGCATATAAAGTAATAAAAACGCCCCCGCATAATGCAAACAGTATATTCAGCATAAATGCCGGGAAAAAGTTTTGCGCCATTTGCTCCCGCGTTTGTGTTTGCCGGAAAGTTGCCTGGAAAGACAATGTAAAAAGGCTGTCGAAATATTTGGGAAATGCGGCTTTTATAAGTGAGAGGAAGAACAGGATAAAAATGAGGATATAAAAAATTTCATCAGTGTTGGTTGCAGCTTTTTCTATGCCGGACATTAATTTAATTTTTTTAGCAGCCAAAGAATCTCTTTTTGCAGCAGCTGTTGCAGCAAGCCTTATCGAATCGTGTTTAAGCGAATCGCTTTGCAACGAATCCTGCTGTAATGAATCTGCAATATTTGGTTTTACTATTAATACACGCGTTGAATCTTTAACTGAATCAATTTTCTTAACAGTAGCTTTGGCGCCTGAATCTTTAAGCGTTGCAACATTCTTTTTTATTTGGCCAGCCTGTATTGTATCATTCAGCTTTTTTTGAATACCTGTATCATTCTTTTTTTTGCGAATGCCGGTATCTGTTAATTTACCGGGAATAATGGTGTCATGCAATGCCCTGCGGGCATTGGTGTCATTAATTTTCTTACGGCTTCCTGTATCCTGTGCCAACAGGAAAACAGGCAGTATCAGAAAAAATAATATAGCGGATAAGTGTTTCAACAGAATGCGCAAAAGTAATTTACCCAAACAAACAAGCATACACATTTATACTTTCAACGCCTAAATTTTTATTAAACTACTTTTGCAGCGGGCATTTACCCTGAACAACTTTATTAAACATAATGGCAGGCATTTATATTCATATTCCTTTTTGCAGAAAAGCCTGTCATTACTGCAATTTTCATTTCTCTGTTTCTCAAAAGCTGCTGCCGCAAACTATAAATGCCATGGCACATGAAATGATATTAAGGCGTGACTACCTGAATGAAAAAATTGAAACGATTTATTTCGGTGGCGGAACACCCTCGCTGTTGCATCCTGATGATATTAATTTATTAATGGATAAAATGTTTTCAATTTTTGATGTTGTGCCTGATGCAGAAATCACACTGGAAGCGAATCCTGATGATATAACTGCATATAAATTATCGGCATGGAAAAGCATGGGCATAAACCGTCTGAGCATTGGTACACAAAGTTTTTCAGAAGCCGATCTGCAATGGATGAACCGCGCCCACAATGCACAACAGGCTTATAAAAGTATTGAGCTTGCCGTGCATAACGGGTTTAGCAATATATCAACGGATTTTATTTACGGCACGCCTGATTTGACCAATGAACAATGGCTGCAAAACCTTGAAATGGCGCATGAATTAAACATTCCGCATCTTTCCTGCTATGCACTTACCATTGAACCGAACACAGCACTAAAAAAAATGATTGATTTGCAGAAAAAGGAAGATGTGGATGCAGAAAAACAAAGCATTCAATTTGAACTGCTCATGCAATGGGCGGCGGAAAAAGGATACGAACATTATGAAATATCCAATTTCGCTAAGCCAGGTTTCAGAAGCAGGCACAACAGCAGTTACTGGCAGGGAAAACAGTATCTGGGTTTAGGGCCTTCGGCACATTCATTCAATGGCAATACAAGGCAGTGGAACATTTCAAATAATGCACTCTATATTGAAAGCATTAATAAAAATATTGTGCCGTTTGAAAAAGAAGAGCTTTCATCAACCCAAAAAATTAATGAATACTTAATGACAGCACTAAGAACGAATGAAGGCATTGCGTTGCATCATCTTGAACTGTTGTCAGGAAAAGAAATCACGGCCGGTATTATAAAAGATGCAAACAGGTTTATTCGGCAACATTTGCTGGAAAGAAAAAATGATGCATTAATACTTACATCAAAAGGAAAGTTGTTTGCAGATGGCATTGCGGCAGATCTGTTCAGGTAAAACATTTTATTTCAACCTGTATATAAGCCTTCCGTCAATAAAATCAGCTACCTGTTTATGAGCCAAAAGGTTTACACCTATAGACCACCTGTTTTTTATGTTATAGCTCAGGCCCCAGCGATGATAGATGGTATGATACAAGTCGCGGTAAGTTGTATTATACACTTTTGTTTGCTTATGAATATAAAAACCCAGCTCCTGGCTAAATGTGAACCTGTTTAATAAAAACCGGTGACCAATCAATAACCCTGCAAACGTGTTGGAAGAAGTATCGCCCACAATATATTCTTTTGTGCTGCGCAAACCGCCATCATAATAAATTTCTGCACCGGCTGTAAGTGCATCAATATTGCTTATTTGCTTTATAGCAGTTACGGATGTGCCTATTAAAAAATTTCTTGCAACAGACGTATCTCTTTTATACCCGCTTTTCGGCGAATAAAATATTGCTGCTTCAAAATGCATTGGCTGATGACGCCACGAAGTATCACTCCCATGATTATATACGGGCAGCCGCGTGGAATAGGCATAGTATTGCAATCCTATGGATGCGTTTATATAGTTTACACCAGCGTTCGGCTCTTTAAACCCTGCATTTGAAGCATGAAAAAAACCGCCCATTCCATATAAGGCAAAATGCTTGCTTACAGGATAAGAAAGGCCAAGATCAAACTGGAGATAACTGTTAATATGCGTGCTGTAACTATGATTAGAAGGGTTTTTTATGGCATCATAAGGATTGGTAAAATAAGCAAGTCCACCGCTGGCACGCAGCAATAATTTCAAACTGTTGCCAACTCGAAAATTTGGTTCAACAAAATAAGATAAGGCATAAGCCTGTCCTAAAAAATTCCGGTTATAATTTGTGTAAGTAAAGCTGAAGCCGGTACGTGGATAAGAATTGTATTTATTTTTGACGGCAATGCCGGTACGTAAATGTGAATACTCCAGTTCAAAACCATAAGGGTTTATACCCTTTACATTTTCCACGTGCACACTGTGGGCAAACATAAACCCAAAATGATAGCGGGCCGCTAAAACAACCTGCTTTAAACTATCAGTATTATATCTCTTTTGTGCATTAGTATGTATGAATGCAGCAAGCAAAAAAAACAGTAACAGTTTTCGTAGAACCATAGGCGAGTAGCTTCAAATGTAAAAAACAATTAAAGTTTTTGCAACAGTTCAAAAAATAAACGCATTCCTTTTAATTTTTCTTCTGAAATTTTATAAGAAATATTCTGTGTGAAATATGCACGCAGGTTATAGAAATCACAGGAAACGTTTTGCAGCACAGCCTCAATATTATTAATGCCTTCTGCGTTTTTCGCATTGAACAACTCAAGAAAATCTGCAGGAAGTTCCTTGTTAGCTATCCAGGCTGCAAATACAAAAGGTAAACCTGTCATGGTTATCCATTCGCCGGCAAGATCATAAATAAATTTTGATTTTTTTCTTTGCTTCAGCGCCCTGTCACCAATTAATACACCTCCTGTGGTGCCTTTAATATCTTCTGAAAAATCTTTTTGGGCATCTTCCAGCACAATATTTTTTTTCCAATGATTTTTCAGCAATACTTTAAAAAGGTTAACCGAAGTTCTGCTTTGATAATCCAGCAAAACTTTTTCAACCTTATCTATTTCAACATCACTGAACAAACAAACGGAAGCCACATTGCCTTCGGCGCCAATACAATAATCAGAAACAATGTAATGTTCCTTTAGCTGCGGTATTATGGCTACGGGCACAAGCCCCACATCAATATCGCCGTCAATTAATTGTTTTGCTATTTTGGAAGGATAATCTTTTAAGAGTTCAATTTGCTGCATTAATTCGGCGGAACGTTCTACTCCAAATAATAAAGGCTTTGTATTAAGATAACTTACTGCCCCAACTTTAATCTTCTTCAATTGTTTAAATTAATTTTGCGTGCAAAAATAAACAGTCGGCAGTCGATAGTCAACAGTCAATAGTTAAAAAGATGCTGTGGGCCATTGGCTATTGACGATGGACTGACAAATTATGGAACTTAATAATCTTACCGCCATTTCCCCGGTTGATGGCCGCTATCGCAGGCAGGTTGCGCAACTTGACGAATATTTTTCAGAGTATGCTTTAATTAAATACCGCGTGCTTATTGAAGTGCATTATTTTATTTTCCTGGCTGAAAAAAAATTTTTTAAGCTTGATACAAAAGCCAAACAAAAGCTAAATGCCATTGCAGAAAATTTTAGTTTAACCGATGCTGAGCAGGTAAAGCAAATTGAAACTGTTACCAATCACGATGTGAAAGCAGTTGAATATTTCCTGAAACAGGAAATGGAAAAGGCAGGCATTGCGGCTGAAAAAGAATGGGTGCACTTCGGGCTTACTTCGCAAGACATTAATAATACGGCTATCCCGCTAAGCTGGAAAAACTGTCTGGAACAGGAATATCTGCCTGCTGTTATTAATCTTCAGAAAAAAATAAATACACTTGCTGAAAGCTGGAAAGATATTCCCATGCTGGCCCACACACACGGGCAGCCTGCATCGCCAACAAAGTTGGGAAAAGAGCTGATGGTTTTTGTTGAACGTTTACAAAACCAGGTGCAGTTATTATCTGAAATTCCTGTTGCAGCAAAATTTGGCGGCGCCACCGGCAATTTCAATGCGCATAAAATTGCGTTTCCAAAAACTGACTGGCTAAAATTTGGCAATGAATTTATAGAAAGCCTCGGCATGCAGCGTCTTCAGCACACCACCCAAATTGAACACTATGATTATTTCGCTGCTTATTTCGATGGCATAAAGCGCATTAATAATATCTTAATTGATTTATGCCGCGATATGTGGATGTATATAAGCATGGAATATTTTAAGCAGAAAGTAAAGAAGAATGAAGTAGGCTCGTCGGCCATGCCACATAAAGTAAATCCAATTGATTTTGAAAATGCAGAAGGAAACCTTGGAATGGCCAATGCCATATTTGAACATTTTGCTGCAAAGCTGCCCGTAAGCCGTTTGCAAAGAGACCTTACGGATTCTACTGTTTTAAGAAATCTTGGTGTTCCGGTGGCACACACACTTATTTCAATACGGTCAATTGAAAAAGGATTGGATAAACTGCTGCTGAATGAACGAAAGCTGAATGAAGACCTTGAAGACAACTGGGCAGTTGTGGCTGAAGCTATTCAGACCATTTTAAGAAGGGAAAATTATCCAAATCCTTACGAGGCACTGAAAGCACTAACACGCGGTAATGCAACGATCGATAAAGCATCTATTCATAAATTTATTGACGGGCTTAAAATAAGCGCTTCAATAAAAAAAGAACTGAAAAAAATTACGCCGCAAAATTATACAGGCATATAGCGTTTTGCGAAGGCTAATACCTGTATTAAACAAAAGCTTCCTGGCTTATTGTTTTGGTAAACATTAATCCTTCTTTAAAGACCTCCGGTCTTTTCAAAGATTCGATGGCTTCGTTTGCCAGGCTGTTCAAAAGCTGTTTGTCTGCCTGTTTGTTTTGCTGTATAAGCCTCCTGGTTACTACAATCCGCAACAAAGTAGAAAGTTCCACTTTATGGTGCATCTGGTTTCTTTTTCTGTGAGTCATAATAGTATTTTTATAGGTTATTAATTACAGCGCAAAATTGAGCGCTGTTGCAATGAATTAAAAGAGCATTAAGGCAGAATGCAATTTTTAAGTAACGGGGTGCTGAAAAATGAGTTTAAATTGAAAAGATGGTGGCCGGGAATGGCGCAATTATTAAACCTGATGAATAGTGTTTAAACCAATTGCTGTTCAAATAATTTTTACTATTAGCTTTTAGCATTTATTTTTGCCGAAAATTAAATCTGATGGCTGAGCATAAATCTTCTGCAAACTATTGGCTTCGTTTTTTCGGATGGTTAGTAGTTTTAGCTTTGTTTATTATCTTCTACCCCCAGTTATTGTGGATGTCTTTTCCGGGTATTGTAACCAATTTCGTGCTCGCACTTGGTTTAATGGATCTATAATTTTATCCCATTAAATCAAGCAGTTCCTGTAATTCTCCATCTGTTTTTATTAATACATCCCTGGCTTTGCTGCCAAGGTTAGGCCCTACCACACCTGCCTGCTCCAGTTGATCCATCAACCTTCCTGCGCGGTTATAACCTAATTTCATCCTGCGTTGTATAAGCGAAGTGCTTCCCATCTGGTTTTGAACAATCAGGCGTGCTGCGTCTTCAAACAACGGATCCCGGTCGCTGAGGTCAAAATCTTTTCCTTCCATCTCTTTTTCATCGGTGTATTCCGGTAGCTGGAAGGCTTGCGGGTAAGCCTGCTGCTCACCAATAAATTCGCATACTTTTTCAACTTCGGGTGTATCAACAAAAGCACATTGTAAACGCGTAAGCTCACCGTTATAACTAATTAGCATATCACCTTTACCAATTAATTGTTCCGCGCCGCCTGTATCAAGAATAGTGCGGCTATCAATTTTAGATGAAACCTTAAATGCAATACGCGCAGGGAAGTTAGCCTTGATAGTGCCGGTAATAATATTTACAGAAGGGCGTTGTGTTGCAATGATTAAGTGAATACCCACGGCACGCGCTAACTGCGCCAAACGTGCAATCGGCATTTCAATTTCCTTGCCTGCGGTCATAATTAAATCAGCAAATTCATCAATGACCAACACAATAAATGGTAAAAATTCATGTCCTTTTTTGGGGTTGAGCTTGCGGTTAACAAATTTTTCATTGTACTCTTTAATGTTGCGGCAACTGGCTTCCTTCAGCAAATCGTACCGTATATCCATTAATGTTGCCAATGCGTTTAAAGTATGAACCACTTTCTTTGTATCGGTGATGATAGGCTCTTCCTCACCGGGAAGCTTAGCCAGAAAATGGCGCTCAATAACGCGGTATAAACTCAACTCTACTTTCTTGGGATCAACCAAAATAAACTTTAGCTGCGATGGATGTTTTTTATACAGCAGTGAAACAAGCAGCGTATTAATACCAACTGATTTTCCTTGCCCTGTTGCGCCTGCCATCAATAAATGCGGCATGGCAGCCAAATCAACAATGAAGTTCTCATTGTCAATTTTTTTACCAAGCGCAATGGGCAGCGAGTAATTATTGTTTTTAAATTTTTCACTGTTCAGCAAGGTTTTCATGCTCACAATCGTCTTCTTCAGATTGGGCACTTCAATACCAACCGTGCCACGGCCGGGTATAGGAGCAATGATGCGAATACCCAGTGCTGCAAGACTTAAAGCAATATCATCTTCCAGGTTTTTAATGCGGCTGATGCGTACACCCGGCGCCGGAACAATTTCATATAAAGTTACAGTGGGGCCTACCGTTGCCGCGATGCGCTGTATTAGAATATCATAGTTTTTTAGCGTATCTATAATTTGGTTCTTATTGGCTTCCAGCTCTGCGGGATCATGTACAATTTTTTCACTGCCGTGTGTTTCCAATAAACTTAATTCCGGGTAATTATAATTGCGCAAATCTAAAGTGGGGTCATAATTAACGGTTGCTAATTCATCGCTTCTTATTTCCAAAGCATGATCATCAATCTGAATTTCTTTTGGTTCTTCAACAATCTGTTCATCATCTTCCTCTCCATCTTCAATAATCTCTTTTATTTCAAGCTCCATTTCAGTTGGCTGCAACGGCTTTTTCTGTTTCTGGTTATCTTTTACAGGCCTTTCCTTTTCGCCTGAATTTTCTATATGAATCAGCGGTGTTCCTATTTCCGCGCCATTATCAGCCTCATTTTTCTCTATTAAACCCAGGCCGGATGATTCTTCATTTGCTTCGGGCATAATAACAACGATGTTCCCATCTTCATGCATACCAGGCCCATCATTTTTAAGCTTGTTATTATTTGTTAAAACATCATTTGTTTCAGCAGCATATTTTTCATTTATGGAAACAGATTCTTCAGGCGTATAATAAATATCATCATATTCTTTGTTGAAAATATTTTTATCATCCTTATGAAGCGGCATGGCGTCTTCAGTTGGGATTAGCTGTTGCCTTACTTTCCTTTCGGGCAGCTTAAAGCTGGGATTAAATCTCCAGATAACATATGCCAGAAAAACAACAATAAGCAATGCGGCCGTACCCACATTACCAATTAATCGTACAAGACCGTCAACCATCAGGTCGCCGGCGGCGCCGCCCCAGGCAAAATTTCTGCCGAAGAAAAAGGAAAATACAACGCTTAAAACAATAAGGCCGGCAATAAGATAACGCAGGTTACGGGCAAGGTTAAAAATCTTTTTTCCAAATAAAAGGTTTACGCCTAACACGAAAAAAAAGGTGCAAAATAAAAAGGAAGCGATGCCGAAGCCGTCATTCATAAATAAGTCGGAAGCATAAGCACCAAGCACACCCAGCAGGTTATCTACATGCACATTGTCGCGCACAAAAACACTTAATCCCGTTGCCACTTCATCCTGATCCTGTTGCCATGTAAAAAAGTAAGAAAGAAAAGCTATGGTAAGAAATGCACAAATAAGCAGGCTTACTGCACCGGCTATTTTCGAAGTACGTTCATCCTTTACAACTTCTTTTATTGTTACTTCCTGCTCTTTATCAGGATTCAGTTTTTCAGCGCTAGGCGCTTTACTATTTTTCTTTTTTAACCTGTTAGCCATACCTCAATACAACAACAAATATAACGGAGTTAAATAAAGGCTTATTATCCTTTGGCAGGAGTGTGCGTAATTACTAAAGCAAAAATAGTTTTCAACAATGATACAAATACGGCTTATAATGACTATAGCCTAACAGTTTTACACAGGAATAAATAATGTGGGTATGATATTAATAAGCGTTCTTTTCCCCTTTAAATATATTGAATATGGTAAGAAAGATTATTCTTATGTCGAGCATTAACGACCAGTTTTCCATATACCATATATCATGTTCTACCCTTTTTTCCATTAATATGGGGTTTGAAGTTTCACCGCGGTAACCATTTATTTGCGCCCAGCCTGTTACACCCGGCTTTAAGAAATGGCGAATCATATATTGCTCAATTAATTTGCTGTATTCTTCTGTATGTCTCAGCATGTGAGGGCGCGGGCCGCAAAGGCTCATATCCCCCATGAACACATTAAAAAACTGCGGAAATTCATCAAGGCTTGTTTTTCGCATGAAAGCGCCGATTTTAGTAATGCGGCTATCGTTCTTTTGCGCTTGTTTATAATCGCTGTCTTTATTAACGGCCATACTGCGAAACTTCATACAGCGAAAAGTTTTATTATCCTTACCGGAACGTTCCTGTATAAAGAAAACCGGGCCCCTTGAAGATAATTTAATCAGTATGCCCAATAAAGGTGTAAGCCATGACATTACGAAGATGATAACCAAACTGCTCACAACAATATCAAAAGCCCTTTTCTTAACGCGGTTAAAGAAAATATCCAGCGGCTCATTTCGTAAAGCCATAATGGACATCTGGTTTAACTTGTCAATTTCCACCAGGTTATAAATGGCGTTCGCTGGCGAAGCACCTGCAGCAACAAAACGAAGACGCACCATATTTGCTTCGGCCCTTTTTACCAGTTCAGGCAGTTCAGGATGTTCTGAAGGCAAAACAGTGGAGTAAATTTCCCGCACTTTATTTTCAACTGCGTAATTCACACAATCTTTTATAGGGAAGAAGGGGTCTTTTGTATTAGGCTGTTTAACGCCGGTTCCATCAGAAAAAAAAGCAAGCAACTCATAAAACTTATCATTCTTATGAAAATATTCGGCCAGTTGCTGGGCTTTATCATTATAACCTATAATTGCTATTCGCCTTGGCGGTACTGTTTTAACAGTTATGTTTTTTAAGAAAAATTCAGCTAAATAAGTTTGAAAGAAACGGCTTATTAAAACGAAAAAACCTGCTGTTATAAAATAAACAATGGCCGTGCGGTTAAGAAATTCCAGTTTAAAGAAGCTATAGTTTATGAGCTGCATCAAACCATATAAAAAAAGTATTTGCACCGCGAATACGCGCCATGATTGGCGATAAGTTCTTTCAATTTCGGAAATTATATTATAAGTGTATAACCTGAAAAAATAAGCAATGCTAAGCCAGGATACATTAACGGTTACAATAGACAAAACAAGAAAAGAAACGTTGTAATAATCATAAGATATTAAAATACTTACTGTAGCAGCAAGGTTTATAAGCACAAAATCAGTAAGCAATAATACGGAACGTAAAAATTGAAATTCTTTGTTGCCCATTTTAATAAATTAATTAATCTTTCATAGGGGGCATTAGTTCTAACCTTCGGCTAGAACTCACAAAAATAGTGGATTAATGGTTAAGTAAACACAGAAATATGTAAGTTTCAAGTCCAATCCCTGTTTTTATGCAAAGAAAAAACAGGATTAGATACCTGGCACAACAATCACATTACTAAAATATTATTATCTATTATATTCCGGCTTGGAGTAAAAATCATAGCATACTTACATTTTTAACTCACGTTATAAGAATTAAATAAAAAGATTCTATATAGGCTATCTTATCAAACCAAATAATTGCTTAATCAACTCTTTTCATCTATGTCTAAAAAAGCTTTAATTACCGGTATTACCGGCCAGGATGGGGCTTACCTTACCGAGTTATTGTTATCAAAAGGGTATGAAGTGCATGGTATAAAACGAAGAAGTTCTTTATTTAACACCGACCGCATAGACCATCTGTACCAGGATCCACACGATAAGAATGTAATGCTTAAACTGCATTATGGCGATCTCACAGATTCAGCCAATCTTATTCGCATCATACAGGAAGTTCAGCCCGATGAAATTTATAACCTTGGCGCCATGAGCCATGTAAAAGTGA
>JAEWBD010000368.1 GCA_023391315.1 Bacteroidota bacterium
TGTGGAAGTGAGTGTGGGGTTGTTTAACTGAGTTGATTTTTTGCTATTGAATTTGAAATTGCTTTTAACCTTTCATGAAAATATGAAAGATTGCTTGTTATTTTTTGTTGGCTAATTACAACATATATACTATGGCGACTTTGCGCCATACGATGCAAAAAAAATGCAGTGTTGAAAGAATATATTGATAAATCGAAACAGTAACGTGGTCAGTTGGTTGCTAAAATTACCAGGTCCGCGGCGGCATTTCGCAGAAAATTTATTTTAAACCAACTTATCCATATCCTTGTTATATTGCATAAGCATCTCTCCTCATAAAATTAATTTCACCATTAATTTTATTGGCTTTGGTTTATACCATCCAACATATTGCCGCTCAAAATCAATCAAAGAGAACAAGCAAATTCTTTAATAATAATCCACTTCAAAAAAAGCCGTTCTTTTCACCTGCATTACAATTAAAGCCGGCAGATGAAAAGGCTGAAGCAACGCCTGGTGTTCCTGAAGAAACAACTAAATATTTGGAAGAATTAAATCGTGATTTTGATGAAGCAAGAAAAAATCTATGCGAATTATCACGTGCGCTTTTTAAACAGGCAATCAATACCGGCAGTACAATAAACCGTGATACGCCAATGGCTTTGGATACATTTTCCAGCGTGGCTGCTAATTGCAGCAGCCTGAGCGGTTATATAAAACTTAAGCCCAAAAGCATTACTGAACCCGGCATATATAAAACATACGAACATAATTATACAGATGATTATACCGGGTCAAAAGAAGGGCGGGACAGGTTTGATGCCAATGCCTGGCACCGGGCTGTAAAGCAGGGAACCAATGCCGGCACGAGGGAAGAGATTGCAGGTGTTGGTGGTTTTTATCAACGTTCCAATGATACGATTAACTTGCCGAAAGATGCAACGCTTGGAAGCGCTTTGCATGAGAGCATGCATAGAATGTCGGGCAACCGGTTCAGGAGTTTTACAAGAAAAACCGATAACCCTGATTTTTTAAGCGAAGGCGCAACGCAATTTTTTACAGATAAAGTTTTAATGGATATAGGTCTGCCAAAGATGAGCGGCCATAAATATGGCAGCAATGTGGCAGCCATAGAAAATCTCGTGCGTAAAATGAATGGCAATTTCGATCCGCTGGCCAGATTATATTTCCAGGATGATATGGCAGCATTTCATGAAATTTTATTCCAGCTTCAACTGGCGCCTGACATGAAAACTATGATTGCCAATCCGGGCCAGAAAATATATGATGCAGTAAAAACGCAATAATTTTTATCAAAATAAACACCTTCATTTTTTATAATATTACCCGTTGCTGCATCCTACATTTGTTAAATAAATTTCTTATGAGTTTACAGGAAAAACTAAAAGCTATGCTACAGAGAAACACCAAAGAGCAGGAAGCTTTCCTGCTTGAAAACGCTTCAAAGGAAGGCGTTGTTACATTGCCATCCGGCCTTCAATACATGGTTATTACAGAAGGGAAAGGCGATAAGCCGGGACCATATACGATTGTAACCGTTCACTATGAAGGCAGCCTCATCAACGGCAAAGTTTTCGACAGCTCTTACAAACGGGGGCAGCCTGCCAGCTTTGGCGTGCACCAGGTAATTCCCGGCTGGACAGAAGCTTTACAGCTTATGCCGGTTGGCAGCAAATGGAAACTGTTTATACCCTCTGCATTAGGCTATGGTGCAAGGGGCGCAGGCGGCGCCATCCCACCGCACGCTACTCTTATTTTTGATGTGGAATTATTAAGCATGCGATAGACGATTTTATAACTGTTATTCGAAACATAGTTTTTATAACAGTTATTTTTTATTTTGCTGCATGCTAAAAAATTGCTTTGTATCCTGCTGCCTGTTACTCATTGTTTTTACGGCTTGCTCTCCGTCAAAAAAAATAAACCGGGCGCAGCAAAGTTTTTTGCAGGATGCTGCTATAAAAAATGCACATGCAGGCGTATGTATTTACGATGCCTCAGCTAATCGTTATATCTATAATTACCAGGGCGATCATTACTTTATGCCGGCAAGCAATACCAAGTTGTTTAGCTGCTATGCTGCGTTAAAACATCTTGACGATAGCATTATTGGCTTGCGTTATTACGAAACACCGGATAGCTTATACCTGCTGCCTACTGGTGATCCAACTTTACTGTATATGGATTTTACAAATAATCCTGTATTGAATTTTTTAAAAGCTAATAATAAACCGGTTTCTGTTGCGGATACATATTGGAAAGAAGACCGCTGGGGCGAAGGCTGGAGCTGGGACGATTACAGGTATTATTATATGGCTGAGCGAAGCCCTATGCCTGTGTATGGTAATGTTGCCCACACAACATTTACACTTGACAGCCTGACACAGCAGGCGAATTTTTCACAAATCCCGGCGGTTACAGATGGTGTATCATATCATATCAGTCCCAATCTTAAAAGGCCTTCCGTTGTAAGAATGCTTAATTCTGATTCTTTCAACATTCATTATCCCCTGCAGAATATTAGCTGGACAGATGAAGTTCCTTTTATCACCAACGGTATTCATTCAACCGTAAAAATAATCGGCAACAATAAATGGACGATAAACAATAACCTGCCAACATCTTATTCCAACTATAAAAAGCTGTATTCACAGCCACTCGATTCTATGCTGAAGCCCATGATGTACCGCAGTGATAATTTTTATGCAGAACAAAGCCTGCTGATGGTAAGCAACGAATTACTAGGCTTTATGAATGATGCTGCTGTTATTGATACTTTATTAAAAACTGATTACAAAGATTTACCGCAAAAACCATCCTGGGTTGATGGCAGCGGTCTCAGCCATTTCAATTTATTTACGCCGGAAGATTTTGTTACGCTGCTTCTGAAAATGAAAAATGAATTCGGGCTGGAGCGCATACATAATATTCTGCCAAAGGGTAATACCGGCACGCTTGAAGGTTTATACGTTAATATAGGCGATAATATTTTTGGCAAAACAGGTACTATACACGGAGTAGTTGCATTAAGCGGATACCTAAATTGTAAAAGCGGCAGGCTGGTTATATTTTCTGTTTTAATAAATAATCATGCGGGCCGCGCACAGGCTGTAAGAAAGGTCATTGAGCGAATGCTAACGAATGTATGGGAAAAGTATTAGGCGGAACTTTGTGCTGACAATTTATTTTTTGTTTTTCTTTTTCTGCTTCCTGGTTTTTCTGTCTGCATCTGAAGCATTATTATTCACCCACTCATAATCTAATTGTCTTTTATCAAGGTTGGCAGCCACAACACGTATGGTTACTTTATCGCCCATGCGAAATTGTTTGCCGCTTCGCCTGCCTACCAAACTATAATCGCTTTCAATATGCCTGAATTCATCAAAATCATTTAAATCCTGTATGCTTATTAAACCTTCGCATTTATGTTCAACCGTTTCTGCCCAGAAACCAAAACGCGCCACGCCGCTAATTACAGCTTCAAATTCTTCGCCTAAAAACTGCTGCATAAATTCCACCTGCTTATATTTATTACCTGCGCGTTCAGCGTCCATTGCTGCCCGTTCCCGTTCGCTGCAATGCGCACATTTCTCATCCATCTTTTTATCTTCAATGGGTTTCTTTTTTAAGCAGCTTGCTACAATGCGATGCACCATCACATCCGGATAACGGCGGATGGGTGAAGTGAAATGGCAATAATCTTCAAAACCCAAACCATAGTGACCGATGTTCTCCGTTTTGTATGCAGCTTTTGCCATAGTACGAATGCCTAACTGCTCCAGCACATGCTGTTCCGGTTTCCCTTCAACGTCTTTTAATAGCTGGTTAAAACTGGCCGCAATTTTTTCAGGTGAGCTCATGTTGAATTTATGCCCGAATTTCCTGGAGAATTCTACAAACGGCATAAGTTTTTCCTTGTCTGGTTCATCGTGCACACGGTAAGGAAATGCCACATCTTTTGCTGATGCCCTTATATCGGTTACATATTTGGCAACCGTTCTGTTAGCAAGCAACATAAACTCTTCAATCAGTTGATGCGCTTCCTTGCTTTCTTTTATTACGATGCCAATTGGCTTGCCATGTTCATCTAATTTAAAACGTACTTCCTGCGAAGAAAAATTGATAGCGCCATTTTTAAAACGCTGCCTGCGCATTTTCTGTGCAATGCCATTCAGCAATAAGATTTCCTCTTTATATAGCCCTTCCTCGTCTTCAATTACCTGCTGCACATCTTCATAAGTAAAGCGGTGATCAGAATGAATAATCGTTCTGCCGATCCACATATTTTTCACCTCAGCTTTTGTGTTCATTTCAAACACAGCAGAGAAAGTATATTTATCTTCTTTTGGGCGTAACGAACATAAAACATTGGAAATATTTTCGGGCAGCATAGGGTTTACACGATCAGGCAAATACACTGATGTGGCACGTGTATAAGCTTCTTCATCCAAAGCAGAACCTTCCTTAACAAAATGGCTTACATCGGCAATATGAACGCCAATTTGATAAATATCTTTTTTTATTTTTTTGATTGATATAGCGTCATCAAAATCTTTTGCATCCACGGGGTCTATTGTAAACGTAAGCACATCGCGAAAATCTTTTCGCTTCTTAATTTCTTTTTCTGTTATATCGCCACTCAGTTGCCCGCTTTCTTTAAGAGCTTCATCGGTAAATGATAAGGAGAAACCGTTTTCTGCAATTATCTCCTGCATGGCCATATTGTTTATGTCTTCCTCGTTTATTACACTTATTACTTCACCAATTGGCTTTTTATCGTCATCATTCCAGCGCACCAGCCGCACGCTTACATGGTCCTTGTTTTTTGCACCATTTAATTTATCGAAAGGAATATAAAAGTCAGGCATGGGCTTGTCAGTATCTGCAATAAAGAATGCAGCTTTTGCAGATACCTGTAAAACACCAATGAATTCTGTGCGGTACCTTGAAATAACCTCTGTTATCTTACCTTCTTTTTTACCTGTTACAGGATGTTCTTTAAACACTTTTACGCGAACCGTGTCTCCATGCAATGCATTATTAAAACTGCCTGGCCTCACGAGCACATCACCGCTGCCATCGGCTATAACCACATAACCCAAACCACTCCTTGCAATATCGAGCGTGCCTTTCAACATATAGGCCTGCGAAGACTGGTGCTTTGAATGTTTACGTTTCATCTGAATTTCCTTGCTTTTACTTCATTAAATTATCACGCATTGCATGAGTTGATTGAAATTGTTTTGGGTGCCGGTAAATAAACAGGAATTCCTGCGTTGCAACGCCTCAATTCCATATCATTCCTCATCCTGAACAACATTTAAGCCGGAGTTTTATTTTTATAGTTCGTATATATTGCGGCATTCACTTCAATCAGTCCGTCAATATACGTTACATAAAAATCATATTGCGGTTTCAGTATCATCTTTTTTAAAGCTATTCACAAAGTCGATAACGGTGTTGTTAAAAACTTCAGCACTGTCAAATAAAAAAACGGGTTTCACAGGCAATACATATAGAGGGATTTCCAGCAGTTGTTCTTTAAATTTCAGCAGCCGAACCGCATCTTTTTCTGTTGTAATGATGAGCTTATTGTTTGATTGGATCTTTGCGAATTTTTTATTGATGTCTTTTAAATCGTCAATGGAAAAGATATGATGATCGCTGTAACTCACTTCATCGTAAGCTGCGCTTATTTCTGATATGTAGTTCTTTAAAGGCTGCGGATTGGCAATGCCATGCACCAGTAAAACTTCATCGGTTAGTGAAACAGGTTTTTTGTTTTTGCTGATGATATGATGCGGTGTTTGATACTGTATTGCTGTAAAGAAAACCTGTTGGTTTTCTAATGGATTTAACTGCTGAATAATTTTTTCTTTTTCGGTTACTGAAAGATTTAGCGGGCATTTTGTAACAACAATTATATCGGCTCGTTTGGCAGATACTTTCTGGTCGCGCAGATCGCCGGTGGGAAAGAAAAAATCGTCCGTATATAAATCATCATACACTGTTAGCAAAATATTTAATCCGGCTTTTATAGCACGGTGCTGAAAAGCATCATCTAATATAATTACCTGGATGCCCGGTTTATCATGCAGCAATTGTGGTATGGCTACAATTCTTTCTTCTCCAACGGCAACGGCTACATCAGGAAATTTGGTATAAAACTGCATGGGCTCATCGCCAATATCAATAGCATTGGTATTCTCATTAGCCAGTGCATAACCTTTTGTTTTACGTTTATAACCGCGGCTTAATGTTGCCGTTGCATATTTATCATGTAACAGTTCCAGTAAATATTCTACCATCGGCGATTTGCCTGTTCCGCCTAATGACAGATTGCCGATGCAAACCACAGGCAGGTTAAACGATGCCGAATGAAATATATTTTTATTATAAAAAAAATTGCGAACGACAATCGCCAGGCCATACAATAAAGAAAACGGTAACAATAAAATGCGGAATGACCGCAGGAAGATTGCGTTTAAATTCATATTATTTGCCGGTAGTGCAATAATCAAAGATACTGTAAACGATATTTAAAGTAGGGCGGACAGCGGTATCAAAAAATCAAGTTGCTTTTAAGTATTGCTGCCTGCTCTTTTACAAAGCCTGCGGTAACATTATTTGTAAAGGGCAATGAAGCAAATTTTTTATATCCGCTCCATTGCACAATTTCATCTTCGTAATTCATATAATGATCATTAAAAACCCATCCTAATACATCAACATCATGCGCTTTGCAAACCTGTGCTGTCAATAAAGAATGATTAATACTGCCCAGGTAATTACGGCTTACCAGAATAACTTTTGCTTTTAGCTTTTTTATGAGATCAAGCACAAATTCATTTTCATTTAAAGGAACTATTAAGCCGCCTGCACCTTCAATAACAAGGTGGTTAGTTAAAGCCCGATTATTAATTATTTTTAAATAATCTTTTTCAATTTCACTTAATTCAATTTTGATGCCTTCCTCTCTTGCTGCAATGTGCGGTGAAGCCGGCAGCTTTAATTTATATGTTTCAGGGTGAATGGTTGTATAGGAATTGCTGATTAAAGATTGAATGCAGGTTGAATCTGTGCCGGCATCAAACCCGGCCTGCACTGGCTTCCAATAGTCTGCTTCCAGTGCTTCTGTAAGTATTGCAGCAGCCACCGTTTTACCAACATCCGTACCTGTTCCTGTTATGAATATTGTTTGCCCCATCTCTGAAAAGAGTTTTATAATTCAAGAAATATTATTCAAAGTATTTTAATTATAAGCTTTCAATGTATTCAATTCCACATTTATATAATTTCCAGCGGGTAGCAAATATTGCTTTAGCCAGGCAACTTACATAACTCTTTATGGGGTGGGGTAAAAAAGCTAAATAGGGTTGTTCCATAATTCCTCTTAAAACTAAAGCCTTTATATTTCTCATAATCGTTGCGTGGTGTGTGTTCTAAAACAAAAAAGCCATCTTCTGCAATAAGGTTTTTTTCAACGATTATTTTGGGCAATTCATCAATCGTATTTAAGGCATAAGGAGGGCCGGAAAAAATGAAATCATATTGTTCATTGCAGGCAGCAAGAAAATTAAATACGTCCATTTTTAAAACCTGGGCGTTTTCAATTTTAAGCAACTCAATATTTTTTTTAATGAAAGCATACATCGCCGCATCTTTTTCAACAATAGTAAGGTTTGAAGCACCCCTTGATGCAAGCTCGTAACTTATGCTGCCTGTCCCGCCAAAAAGATCAAGCGTTTTAGCGCCGTCAAAGTCTATTCTTGTTTGCAGAATATTAAACAGGCCTTCCTTAGCTACATCTGTTGTTGGCCTTGTATAGGGCATTTTTGAAGGAGGATGAATTTTTCTTCCGCCCAGTGATCCTGAAATTATCCTCATACAGCGTAATTTATATAAGGTGTAAAATAGTGAGCCGGGTATTCTTTAAACTCGTCTCCGGCAAAAGAGGTTTCATCAATATGGAGCAATTGAAACCCTTCAAGATACTGGTATAAAGTTTCGTAAAGTTTGGAAGTATTATTTATAAATCCGCCACATTGTATGGCTGCATTTTTTTCCACTTCATATTGCTTGCACAAATTCAAAATAAAATATAATACATCTTCAGGTGTAATGTATTCAGCTAAGTTTAAATAGTGCAGTTTATTTTGTTTAAATAAACAAATCGTAAAATAACGCGGATAAAAAAACAGGTAGATGATGTTTTTATCTGTATGCTCCAGCGAATTTAATAAAGCAACAAAGGGATGCGTAAATGTTGCATTTGCAAAACATTTTTTTGCAATATCCTGCTTATCATTTTCCAAACGCCAGGCTATGGTGCAGGGGGTAGCTTGTTCAGCAAATATAGCGGAGGCGGACAGGCAGCCTTTAAGCAAATTAAAATTGTGCTGTAAAAATGCTGTATCATTTTTTTCTTTTGGAATACATAAAACTTCATCTGTATTCCAGAAGAAGCTGGTGCCGGCAACGGGCATCGTCAACAATCTTGAACGCAGTTTTGCATTATCGATAAGCTCTTCAAAATTCATCGATGAAAGATTGCTGTATTGAAAAAATTCAAAAGCCCTTAATACATTATCACCGGTTTTTTTGCACCAGCATGCAATATGGCGTTTGCCGTATTCAATAAATAACTGCACGTCATTCAAATCATCAGAATAAATGCTATATGTTTTTTGAAGCATCTGCAATGTTACGGAAGATTTTTATGTGCATAGCCAGCCAGCTTTTCCAAAGAATCATCTACTGTATAATGGTTTAAGGCAATTTAGAGAGCGTATTTTAGCATAATCAGTTTTGGTTACAGCTTTGCTGTTTAACAGTATTAATTCTCCGATGGAATATCACTGATATCCAAGGGCATAATATTATACGAAGCATCTATATTGGCTTTCCTGTAAATATCATTTTGAGTGCTGGCATATTCCTTTGCATTTTGCTCAAGCCAAAACGCCGAATCATTTCTCAAAATAGGTTTGCCATCGATAGTAAAGGCTTCGAAAACTACATAGATTTTCTTTTTCATAAGGTATCCGAGATTTTGAAGTTAACAATCAGGTACTATATTTTTTAAGGCATTAAAATTCCAAAATAGATACCATTTTACAATAGGAAATGTTAATTCTATTAACTTCTTATTCTTTTCAGGCATCGTTTGTAAAACTTCAATTATCGTTTAATAATATAATTATTCCTTTCCCGATTGCGTAAACTTGTTTCCCGATCTAATAAAGCTTATCACTCGTACAGGCAGAATTTTGCAGCCAAATTTATAGATGAGATATATGGATAAGCAATCGATTAAAAAGATATTCTTTGCAATTCTTTTAATTTTAACAGCGCATGGCGCATGGGCGCTGGATGAAGAGAATGAGGAAGGATTAGGCGGCATTAAGGGGAAAATTACTACTTCAGATAATAACCCGGCTGCTATGGTTTCGGTTAGAGTTAAAGACACCAGGAAAAACACCATTTCCGGTGAGGATGGTTATTTTATTATCCGCAATATTCAGCCCGGTAATTACGAGCTTGAGTTTTCTTTAGTAGGATATGAACCCATTTCAAAAAATGTAATAATTGTTGCTAATAAAACAGAAGATATTTCTGTGCAATTGCAGGTATCGGATAAACAATTACAGGAGGTAATTGTGAGAACGGGCAGCGGTTATAAAACCAACAGGCCTTCTTCAAGCCTTCGCGTTACAACATCCATTTTGGAATTGCCTCAAAACATACAGGTGGTTACGGGTAAAACACTGAAAGACCAGCAGCTAATCAGCATGAGCGATGGCGTTGTACGTAACGTAAGCGGGGCGGTAAGGCTTGAACATTGGGGCGATTTATACGCAAATATCACTTCCCGCGGTTCACAGTTGCAAGCTTTTAGAAACGGATTCAATGTTGTTAACTCTTATTGGGGACCGCTTACAGAAGATATGAGTTTTGTTGACCATATTGAATTTGTGAAAGGACCTGCCGGGTTTATGCTTTCAAGTGGCGATCCAAGTGGTTTATATAATGTGGTTACCAAAAAACCTACCGGCCAAACAAAGGGCACTGCAGAAATCACATTGGGCAGTTACGATTTATACCGCGCAACGCTTGACCTCGACGGTAAGCTTAGCCGGGATGGGAAATTGCTGTATCGCCTTAATCTTATGGGCCAGAATAAAGGGTCTTTTCGTCCTGATGAATTCAATAACCGCTACAGCATTGCACCGGTTATTTCTTACCAGGTAGATGATAAAACAAAACTTACGCTTGAATATACTTTGCAGCATGCCAAAATGAGCGATGTAGGCTCTTACTATGTGTTTTCTACAAAGGGTTTTGCAACACTGCCACGGGATTTCACAACATTACCTCCGGGCCTTGAACCCACAACCATTGACGACCACAGTGTGTTTCTGAATATGCAGCATCAGTTAAATAAAAACTGGAAGCTAACCATGCAGGGCGCTTATTTTTATTACAAGCAAATAGGCTCTTCCCTATGGCCGACTGCAGTTAATGATGATGGCACAATGATAAGGAACGTAGCAAGCTGGGATGCCTTAAGCAATATGACTATGGCACAGGCTTTTATAAACGGCGAGGTTTATACTGGCAATATTCGTCACCGTATTCTTGGCGGTATTGATATGAGCAATAAACAATATTGGGCTGATTGGGGACAGAGCTTTGATTTAGACAGCATTGGCGGCGAATTTAATACGCTCGATCCCGGTAACAGAATACCTCCAAACGGCTATCCATCTTTTGACCACAGCATGTCAACACTGAAGGAAAGAGCTACTGCCATTGGCGGTCTGCAAAATTCCCGTTATACGAGTGTTTATATACAGGATGAATTAGGCTTTTTTAACGATGTGCTTCGCTTAACGTTAGCAGGCCGTTACACTTATCTCAGCCAGTCGGCCTGGGGCGATCCGGCCGATGAGGCTAAACACTTTACACCACGCGCCGGTATTAGTGTTTCCATCAACAGGGAAACCGCTCTTTATGGTTTATATGACCAGGCTTTTATTCCGCAGGCTGCGGGCAGTTTAACCAATGGTGGTAAAGTAGAACCTTTAACCGGCAATAATCTTGAGTTTGGTATAAAAAGAGATTGGGCTAACGGCAAATGGAATACGACATTAGCTGTATATCGCATTCTTAAAAATAATGAAGTAACAAGCGATCCCAATTCAAACCCTTCCAACCCAACATCTATTATCATTGGCCAAAAAAGGGCACAGGGTATTGAATTCGATTTGCGTGGTAAAATAACAGATGGCCTTAGCCTTATTGCAAATTATGCCTTAACAGATTCCAGGGTGTCTAAAGCTTCAAAAGATGGCGGTTTACAAGTTGGCGATTATGTTCCGGGTTTTGCAAAACATACGGCTAATACCTGGCTCAATTACGAAGTGCAGGGTGGTGCATTGAAAGGTGCAGGAGCTTCCATAGGATTTACATGGCTGGCAGACAGGCATACTAATGATGATGTTTCTGATGCAGCGCACCTTAAACTGCCTGATTATTTTAAACTGGATGGCGGATTATTCTGGCAAGGCGAAAAAATAAGAGTTACGGCAAATGTGTTTAATATGCTCAACAAATATTTATATAGCGGTTCTTATTATTCCTGGTCAGGCGCTTATTACTGGCAGGCAGAAGCTCCGAGAAATTTAAGGTTTAGCATTGCTTATAATTTTTAAAAACAATAGTAGCGAAGTTTGACAGGCTGCCGGTCCCGGCGGCCTGTTTGTTTTTAATACATCAATATAATTTACCTTCAATTCATTATTTTACAGGTTGGTAAAAAAATTGCTGGAAATAAGAAAACAATAAGTATGAAAGTTCCCCGGGGCTGGTCTCAGAATGACAATACATTATATCGTAGAATTGAGTTTGATGATTTTTCTGAAGCTTTTGCATTTATGGTACGCGCAGCCATGGAGGCACAATGCATGAACCATCACCCGGCATGGAAAAATGTTTACAATGTAGTAGAGATATGGTTAAACACACATGATGCCGGTGATATTGTTACAGAAAAAGATATAGAGCTTGCTGAAAAAATAAGCGCACTTTTATAATCTCAGGGATTACGTGAAATTACCTTGTTATTCGCTGATAAAGCGTCAATTATTCGCCTATAATAATTTCCACTTTATTAAATCAATAGCCTTATTTACAGCAGTAATGATGCTCGTCATATAAGAGTTAACGCTATTAAATATTTTTACAGCAAATTTTATCATGAAAATTCCAGTGCATTTTGTAACGCCTAAAGAAGCATTGTCTGTAATAAAAAGTAACCATCGTGTATTTATTCATGGCAGCGCACATACGCCTACCTATCTTTTAAAACACCTTGCTGGGGAAGCAGACAGGCTGCGTAATGTTGAAATTATTTCTATAAGCGTTTATGGCGATTTGCATATAAATAAGCCTGAGCTAAAAGATAGTTTCAGGCTTAATTCATTATTTGTATCGGCTGCGTTGCGACAGGCGGTTAATGAAGGTTATGGCGATTATGTGCCTGTATTTCTCAGCGAGATACCAACCCTCTTCGACCAGAATATTCTGCCAATAGACGTGGCTATTGTACACGTATCACTGCCGGATGCGCATGGTTATTGTTCACTGGGTGTTTCTGTTGATATTGCCAAAAGCGCAATTAACAATGCCAGGTATATTATTGCACAGGTAAACCCGAATGCTCCGCGCTCACATGGCGACGGTATGATACATTGCAGCCACTTTACATCAATGGTTTATTGCGAAGATGCTTTGCATGAAGCGAATTTTTCAGAAAAATGCGGTCCTGAAACGCAGGTGATAGGAGAGCTGGTTGCCGGGCTTATTGAAGATAAAAGCACGCTTCAAATGGGCATTGGTGCCATACCCGATGCTGTATTAAGTTCGCTCACCAATCATAAAGATTTGGGCGTGCATACAGAAATGTGTTCTGATGGAATTATAAAGCTGGTTGAAAAAGATATCATAAACAATAAGTATAAAAAGATTCACCCAAACAGAACTGTATCTTCCTTTGCGCTGGGTTCTAAACAATTGTATGATTATATAAACGATAGCCCTGCCTTTGCTTTCCTTGTAATAAATTATGTAAACGATCCGCATGTTATACGCCGTAACAATAAAATGGTGGCCATTAACAGCGCAATAGAAATTGATATAACCGGGCAGGTGTGCAGCGATTCTATTGGAACTTATCAATATTCCGGCGTTGGCGGCCAGATGGATTTTATGCGCGGCGCTGCCTTAAGTGAAGGCGGGAAGCCCATCATTGCTATTCCTTCCCGGACGGCGAAAGGCATTCCCCGTATTGTACCAATGCTTAAGCCCGGTGCAGGTGTTGTTACTACCAGGGCGCATGTACATTACGTGATAACTGAATATGGCGTGGCTTATTTATTTGGTAAAAATTTAAAACAACGTGCAAAGGCGCTTATAAATATTGCACACCCGGATGACAGGGAGGGTTTGGAGAAAGCCTGTTTTGAAAGGTTTAAAATGTTCTAATCTTTTCGCGTACATAAAAAAATAGGCTGGCTTTATACAAACCAGCCTATATGTGTGATTATATAAAATTGATTAATCTTCTATTTTTACCTTACCCTTGCTCTTTGCAATTACTTCTTCAGCAATGTTCGTTGGAGCAGGAGAATAGTGTGAGAATTCCATAGTTGAGGTTGCACGACCGGATGATAATGAGCGCAACTGTGTTACATAACCAAACATTTCACTTAAAGGAACTTTGGCTTTAATAACCTGTGCGTTGCCACGGCTGTCCATACCTTCCAATAAGCCACGTCGGCGGTTAAGGTCGCCTGTTACATCACCCATGTATTGATCAGGGGTAACCACTTCAACCCGCATAATGGGCTCAAGTAAAACCGGTTTAGCTTTTTTACCAGCTTCACGGAAACCGGATTTGGCACAAAGCTCAAAGCTCATGGAGTCAGAGTCAACTGCGTGGAAACTACCATCAAAGATGCGCACTTTCATGCTTTCCATGGGGTAAGCCGCCAGTACGCCTGTGCCCATGGAGCTTTCAAAACCTTTCTGAATAGCAGGTATAAATTCACGCGGAATGGAACCACCAAAAATGTCATTTATAAACTGTAACGATTTACCGGCATATTCGTTCAGCCATTCTTGGTCTGCGGGGCCTATTTCAAATTGTATGTCAGCGAATTTACCACGGCCACCGGTTTGTTTCTTCAGCACTTCACGATGTTCAATGGTTTTGGTGAAGGCTTCTTTATAGGCAACCTGCGGATTACCCTGGTTTACTTCCACTTTAAACTCACGTTTCATACGGTCAACAATAATTTCAAGGTGTAATTCACCCATACCTGAAAGAATTGTCTGGCCTGTATCTTCATCAGTTTTTACGCGCAGTGTAGGATCTTCTTCCACTAACTTGGAAATGGCAAGGCCCATCTTGTCAACATCTGCCTGGGTTTTGGGTTCAACCGCAACCGAAATTACCGGTTCCGGAATAAACATATTTTCGAGGACGATAGGATTGTTTTCATCACATAATGTATCGCCTGTTTTTATTTCTTTAAAACCAACAGCAGCAGCTATGTCGCCGGCCTCAATAAAATCAACAGGATTTTGCTTGTTGGCAAACATTTTCATAATACGGCTGATACGCTCGTTTTTACCACTGCGCATATTTCTTACATAAGAACCTGCGTCAAGATGACCGCTGTAACAGCGGAAGAAAGCAAGTCTTCCTACAAATGGATCAGTCATGATTTTGAAAGCCAATGCAGAAAAAGGAGCTTTTGGATCTGATTTTCGTGTAATTTCTTCTCCTGTATCCGGATCGGTACCCACTGTATCAGGAAGGTCAAGCGGAGAAGGGAGATAACGGCATACAGCATCCAAAGCAGTTTGCACACCTTTATTTTTGAAAGATGAGCCACACATCATTGGCACGATGCTCAAATCGATGGTTGCCTTACGGATTGCTTCATGTACTTCCGCTTCGCTTATTGTATCTGGATCATCAAAGAATTTCTCTAACAATTTTTCATCATATTCTGCAACAGCTTCAATTAATTGCCCTCTCCAATAATCCACGTCTTCCTTCATATCTTCAGGAATTGGGATTTCAGCATAGGTCATGCCTTCTGTAGCGTCGTCCCAAACTATACCCTTCATTTGGATCAAGTCAACAACTCCTTTAAAGTTATCTTCTGCACCAATTGGTAACTGTAAGGGAACGCTCTTGGCACCCAACATTTCTTTTACCTGGGCCACAACATTTAAGAAATCGGCACCGGCGCGGTCCATTTTATTTACAAAGCCAATGCGGGGTACGCCATAGCGGTTTGCCTGGCGCCAAACGGTTTCGCTTTGAGGCTCCACACCGTCAACGGCAGAGAACAAGGCAATCAAGCCATCCAGTACACGCATAGAACGTTCAACTTCTACGGTAAAATCAACGTGGCCCGGAGTATCAATAATATTAAAATAATATTTTTTAGAATCAGCAGTAGGCTTTCCCTGCTGTGTGGGGAAGTTCCATTGGCAGCTTACGGCTGCAGAGGTAATGGTAATACCTCTTTCTTTTTCCTGTTCCATCCAGTCGGTTGTTGCCGCACCTTCGTGAACTTCACCAATCCTGTGAATCATGCCGGTATAACGAAGAATGCGTTCCGTGGTGGTGGTTTTGCCGGCATCGATATGAGCAGCAATTCCAAAATTTCGTTGTAATCTTAAATCAGCCATATAAGTTATTATTAGTTATTTCATTTCAGCGATATTAAAATCCTGAAATTTTTTTGAGCGGCAAAGGTAATATTTTTTGGTGTTGCAGTTATATTTTGAAGGTTAATTAATTTCAATAAAAAAGCCGCTGATTTCAGCGGCTTTTTTATTATTTGAAAGATTATTATTAACCTTTTCTAAGATTTGGGTGAGGAGCAGGAACTGTGTTAGGACCTTCTTCTGTAGTCGGAACTAAATCTACAGTTGTTGCTGAGCCATCCATTCCGTAAGTAAAGATAACGCGTGTTTCAGAAATACCTTGTTTTTCAGTAAGGTAAGTCTTGATAGCATTTACATGATCCCAGCTAAGCTGTTGAGCTCTCTTATCAGAAGCACCATAACCAACCAGTTTAACTTTACAAGTAGGATTAGCCTGTAATTGCTGAGCTACGTTGTCAAGTAAAGAAGTAGCAGTGCTGCTTAATTTAGCGCTGCCGCTCTTGAACTGTACGCTTGGTAAGCTGCCTATTGCGCAAACCGGAGCTGCTGGCTGAATGTTCTTGCAGCATTCTGGTTCAGGACAAGTACCTACGCCGTCAGCATTAACAGGGAAGCAATTTTGAGGAGTAAGTTTTTCTTTGTCTTTGCAATCAGGAACGCCATCACCATCTGTATCAAGGCTAACACCTTTTACGTCAACTGCACAACCTGCAGGAGTGCTTGGTTCCATATCAAACTGGTCTGTTACACCGTCGCCGTCAGCATCAGGTAAAACAACCGGAGGAAGTTTCATGTGCTTTGGAGTGGCAACTTCGTTGTACAGGTAGTTGTTAGGATTAACCCACCATAAAGGTGCAGTGTGTGTAGCAGAATTGCCAAGGTTAAATGCTATTTTAGCTGTAGAGAAAGCGAATTTATCTGCGCCGCCTCTTACAGAACCAGACTGGTTGATGTAACCGTCTAACATATCTATGCCTGTAAGCGGAGCTACGATTCTCTCTTCAACACCAAATGTAATTCTTGGGCTGATCCTGAAATCGATACCAGCACCAAAAGCTAAATTGTGATATAATGCCTGGTTTTTGTTGCCATTATCGTCTTCATGGAAAGTAGAGATGAAGTTCTTTGAATCTTTCTGATAAAGATCAAAACGAACCGGTCCTGTTGCTGAGAAAATTCCATCATCAGGATTACCAGCGGCAACCTGAGAAGCAGCAATGCTGTAACCGGCAAATACATAATAGTTTACTTTAGGATTGCCTCTGAAAGAGCTGAGTGTGTTTAGTGAAGCAATCAAATCCAAGTTCAACATGTGCGTTGTATTGGAGCTATACGGGATATAATTCCTATATCCAGGTATCTTTTGAATGCTGGCTACATAACCAACCCTGGTAGAGAATACATGGCTTAATGCGAAACGGGCTGCAACACCACCTGCAAATCCACCTGAATAACCATCAGCTAATATAGGGCGGTCGCCAATGATAATTGCATTGCCACCAAGTACTGATAATTCCCACATCCCGCGTGGCTTTGCCGGATAAGGATTCTGATAATTTACAAATTCGTTATACTGAGTTGTATTCGATACTTTACTAGAGTCATAAGCCCAGCTTGCATCGGTTGAACTTGTTGAAGACCCAGTAGTTGTTGTAGTACCATCTTGTGCATAAGATGAGATCTGCATTAGTCCTACAAGGGCTAAGAGCAATTTTAGCTTTTTGCTTACCATAGGTAAAATTTTAAATTGTTTAATGTTTCCCTTTAAAAAAATATAACCACAAAAGTACTCATTGATAATGAAATACCAAATTTTTGCTATCTATTTTCTTTTGATCAAACCGCTCTTATGACAAAAACTTTATTCATTATGCTGCATTTCCTTTACCAATTAGTTTTCCCATATCTTGCAACTGTTTGAAATTTTTAATGAAGAAAGCTATACAATTAATAGACCAAGATTTAACAAAGTTCGAAGAATACTTTAGCAAAGCCGTAAAAAGTAATGCTCCTTTGCTCGACAGGATTATGCAGTACATCGTGAAAAGAAAGGGCAAACAGATGCGGCCAATGTTTGTATTACTAAGTGCCAGGTTGGGAGGAAACATAACTGATACTACATACAGGGCCGCTTCACTCGTTGAACTATTACACACAGCCACATTGGTACACGATGACGTTGTTGACGAATCTCCCGAACGGCGGGGTTTTTTTTCAATAAATGCGCTCTGGAAGAATAAAGTGGCGGTACTGGTGGGTGATTATTTGCTTTCCAAAGGTCTCTTGTTATCCCTGAACAATAACGACTATAAGGTATTACAAATACTTTCGGAGGCAGTAAGACAGATGAGTGAAGGTGAATTGTTGCAAATAGAAAAAGCAAGGAACCTGAACTTAAGCGAGGATATTTATTTTAATATCATAAAAGGGAAAACCGCCTCATTGCTGTCGTCAGCCTGTGCGGCAGGAGCCAGCACTACCTTTCCTGATAATCAAAATATAGAAAAAATGCAACAATTTGGTGAAAAGGTAGGCATGGCATTCCAGATAAAGGATGATCTTTTTGATTATAGCAGCGAAAATGTGGGGAAGCCAACAGGTAATGATATAAAAGAAAAAAAACTCACTTTGCCGCTTATATATACTTTGAATAATTGTGAATCCAAACTCAGGAGAAAAATTATCTATATCGTAAAAAATGAGAACCGTGATCCTGAAAAAGTAAAATTTGTTATTAACACAGTTAACGAATGTGGCGGAATAGATTATGCAACACGTAAAATGCTTTCTTTCAGAGATGAAGCTTTGGCATTATTACATAGCTTTCCTGTAGCCGATACAAGAGATGCACTTGAAGATCTGGTTAGATATACCACCGACCGGCAGTTTTAGCCTTTGAATTATGCAAAAGCGATGGAACATATTACCCTTTGATGAAACTGCAACACTTCAACTGCAGCAGGCACTTCGCATAAATAATACAATCTGTAAAATTCTTGTGCAGCGCAGTATTGACACCTATGATAAAGCACATGATTTTTTTCGCCCACAGCTTAGCCAACTGCATGATCCCTGGCTGATGAAAGATATGCTGAAAGCAGTTACCCGCATTATCGCAGCTATCAGCAATAACGAAAAAATCCTGGTTTTTGGCGATTATGATGTGGATGGAACTACTTCCGTTGCCTGCATGTACCAGTTTTTAAAATCAATATACCCGCAGGTTGCTTATTACATTCCACATCGGTATAAAGAAGGGTATGGAATATCGAAAGCAGGTATTGACTTCGCTTATGAAAATAAGTTTTCTTTGATTATTGCGCTTGACTGCGGGATAAAATCTGCGGAGCTTATTAATTATGCAAAAAAGCTTAGCATTGATTTTGTTATTTGCGATCACCATTTACCCGATGAAATAATTCCCGATGCAGTTGCGGTACTCGATCCAAAACAGAAAGACTGTAATTATCCTTATAAAGAATTATGCGGCTGCGGTGTTGGGTTCAAATTAATGCAGGCTTTAAGTGATGAATTAGGTCTTTCGTCAGATTACTATCTGAAATATATTGACCTGGTTGCTGTGGCCATAGCTGCAGATATCGTTCCTATAGATGGTGAGAACCGTATCCTGGCATTTCACGGATTGAAGAAAGTAAATGAAAACCCATCCGTGAGTTTAAAAGCCCTGCTTTCACTGGCGGGGATGCAAAAAAAAGTGCATATAAACAGCCTTGTATTTATTGTGGCGCCCCGCATAAACGCCGCCGGCAGGATGGATGATGCAAAAAAGGCTGTGCAACTGTTTATTGAGGAAGACTATGATAAGGCGATGGAATACGC
>JAEWBD010000371.1 GCA_023391315.1 Bacteroidota bacterium
TCTTTCCGCCTGGCATGCAGGGGAAGTATACAGGCTTTATAACCTCACCGGGTTGCCGGGCGCAGTGCCTCCTCCGGTAAATACGCCGGTGGGCAGCGGGTCAATAGGTTATCATATGCGGGAAGGCGGGCATGATATACAGCTTTACGACTGTCAGCAATACCTGGATTTTGCTGACAGGTTTTTTAAGTAAAAAATAAGCGGGTTTTGTGACTTAATTGCGACTACAGAAATCAGGATAATGAGATATGTAAAGATTTTTTGCGGGTTGCTTTTTACATTTTTTATCAGTCAGTCGTGTTCTTTAATAAAAAAAGATCATGACAGAAATGCAATTGTTTTAAAAGATTCAATCAAGATTAATAATGACAGTAGTTTGTATTGGTATGAATACTCCAAACCATTTGGGCATAATTCCGTAAGCTATATCCAGGTTGATAATAGTTTTTGCAACCTTGATAGCCGCAAGGCATTAATTACGGGAGATCTGATTATGGGCATTGATACTGTAATCGATGATAAAATTAAATTTATCTGTGCAGATACCTTTTCTGTTTTACAGTCTTCCAGCTATCGAACTATCCTGATCCCATATAATTATAAATCGGTTCATGCTATTAAACTAAGGATTAATAAACCATTTTTCATTGCAGATTCCTGTAAGTGAATAAGATTGTTTTTTACATACGTGGTAGCAAGGTCGTTAAGAGCTGTAACCTTCATTGGTCTTGTGAGCAATGAATTCGATTGCGGGAATGATGATTTCGTTTATCAAACTCATACGCAGGGTAAGAACATTCTACAGCGAACTACGGGATTATTTTTATCTTTAGCTAAGACTAACACTAATATGCAAGACTTCCTGCCCACGCTTGGTCACTATTTGCCCTATCTTTTAATGATTGCTGCCGGCGGCGGATGTGCGGCTGCTGCAATGCGCTTTTCTGATAAAAGAGAATACTTTAAAAAACAGTACAATATTATTACCAATGAAAATGAAAAACAATCCATCGCCTGGTACAACAAATTTTTGAAACGACAGATTAATGCACAGGTAATGGGCATTGTTGTTTTTGGAGCATTGCTTTTCGCTTTTCGAGATGGCATTTCCAATCTTGTTAACTTTTCGGGGAGCGGCTTATATAATTTGCTGGCTTTATTAATTGCCCTTTTTTCATTTTGTATATGGCTGATAAAAAAAAGTAACCAGCAAACCTTACAGGAAAACATGCAAACAGATAAAAGGCCTCCTGTGTTATTTTTGCGGTCTTTTGAAACGGAAGGCGATGCACCGCTAACGATATTTGATGCAGTTAGTAAAGGCTCAAAAAAACTTATTACTTATGAAGATATTGCTATTGGCTATACAAAAATGGTTGGGCCTGTTATAGCCATTGCTTCACCCCTTAGAAAAGAAACCGAAATCCTGGGCGCCTCCAAAGGGTATGTTGAAGACTGGCAAAAAGCAATTCATCAATATATGGCCTCTGCATCGCTTATTATAATGCGTCCTTTCGGCTCAGAAGGTGTGCTATGGGAATTTGAGCAGCTTGTAAAGTTGAGGTATTTGCATAAAACCATTTTATATATACAATTGGGGGGCAAAGAAAACAAAACAAACAAGCGGCTATATCAATATAACGAACTGGCATACGACCATTTCAGGCAGTGTGTTTTAAAAGATTATGCAATTGATGTTGGCGATTATAATCCTAAGGCCCCCTGGTCTTTTTTTGATTCCGATAATAGGGTTTATGAAACCAATGACTACTTCGATATTCCTGTTTTCAGAAAAGTTTTTTATGAGCAATATTTAAAGTCACAGAATAAAACATTAATTGCCGTTAACTAAGCAACAGTTGGCATCACACAGCGTCGAGCGAACGCACAAAAAAAGAAGCGAACATAATCAAGAACAGCAGTGATTTTAATCATTCTGCTTCCCACAATGTTTATATGAAATAGACGATCTGCAAATTTGCTTATATAAATTTCACGGTTAAACTTTTTCTTTATCAGTTGAATACTGAATAAAAAGTTACAAGCATTAAGACGGATGCGGCCAGGTTTATAACTTCACCAGGAAATGCAAAAACTTTGTAATCATTACATTCGTACTGCAAGGATTTATTCATCATCATGAAACAAATACTATTCATCATTTCATTTTTTACCAGTCTTGCTGGTTATGCGCAGCAAGAAAAGTTGGCGCATGCTTTTACTGAAAATTTCAACGATTCCGTTTTACAAAATTTTAGGTATGGTTCCGCCGGAAATAAAGCCGCTTTTAAATGGCAACCCGGCGTTACTTCCAAAACAGAACCGGGCTCCAGAGTGCTGCTGTTTAAAATAGATCCTGCAGATAGTGCAGGTGCCGGCCGTGGCCCTGAAATTATATCGAATGATTTTACTTATTATGGCACCTATGCTGCCCGTTTAAAAGTGCCCGATGTAAGAAATATTCAGCCAAATACAGGCGCTGTGGTGGGTTATTTTACTTATTATATGGATAGCGTGTATGGCTTAAGTGAAATAGATTTTGAATGGCTGGTGGCTGATCCTTCTATCATTTATATTGGTACCTGGACTGGTTACAATGGTGAACTTAAAAGAATTGGGCGAACCATCAATTTAGCTAAGGGAATTATTTACAATACCATTTATAAAGAAGGTTATAACGGGAAGCAGGATTCCTTAACCGGCGCTCAAAACCAGCCTGAAACCATGGAGGCCATTAATAACTATGATGCGTCATCCGGGTTCTATACGTATGGATTTGACTGGCATCCTGATCGTCTTACCTGGTGGATGGTGCACCCGGTGACAGGTAAAAAAATTGTGCTATGGGATTACAGCGGATCGCAACGCGGTATACCACAACATGCCACCTATTATCGCTTAAACTTCTGGCATACCAACAACTGGGGCGTTGAAACCAATGCCAATGCAATAGAGAAACCTTTATACCCGTACGAGCTGGAAGTGGATTGGATGAAGTATACTCCGTTTGATAAGTGAAAGGCCTGCTGCTGCAAAAATTTGAAGCTTACATCGCAGCAGGGTGTTCGTTAATGGCGTTTGTGCAAAGCCACGAGCCCCCGCGTCTTATTTTAATTCTTCATAATGAATAGGATTAAAATGTTTGGTTTGTTGTAATTCATAAAAGCCTGCACTGCTATGTTCGAATTCGCTACCGGAAGCCTTCGTTGGCCTTGTGACCAACTAATTAATTGCACGAATAATGCTTGATTTCTGAACTTCTTGTTGATGACGACACCAACAAGGGCGGAGGATTAGAAAATGTGATGGTATTCTTTTATATATTTCAATATATTAGCATCCACTCTATGCGTGTATTATCTGGCCAATTCTAAAATCGCATGAATATTCAACAAACTGCAAAAAATTCTTTTATTCTGTATGGGATGCTATTTATAACATTGTTGTTGGTAGCAGGTACTTTTATATACTTCTCCTATTTCTCAATTACCGAGGAAGCATTACGCTCGGATAAAAATCTCATAACACTAAACGGTCCGTGGAAATTTATAGCGGGGGATAATATGCAATATGCTCAGTCCAACTATAATGATTCGGGATGGGAAACCATGGATCTTTCTGCACCACCAGGAGTACATGATAACGATGTGGGGCTTTCAGGCTTTATACCAGGTTGGACAGCCAAAGGACATTCTGATTATTCAGGTTACGCCTGGTACCGCCTGAAAATTTCATCCGATAGTTTACCGGGAAACGATTTGGCTTTAGCAGCACCACCTGCTGTTGATGATGCCTATCAGTTATTTATTAATGGGGCGCTTACAGGTAATGCAGGTGATTTTTCGGGTGCAGTTCCGGTAATTTACAGTATTCAACCCCATGTGTTCCTGTTGCCGGAGAATGTAAAAAAAGAAAAGAATATTACTATTGCTTTCAGGGTGTGGATGAGTAAAGCAAGTTTGTATAATGGCGCAGGCGGTATCCATATTGCCCCAACCCTTGGAGCAAAAACACACATTGAAAAAAAATACAGGTTTCAATGGGAGCAAGTTATAAAAGGCTATATCGTGGAAGTTGTTTGGCCGGTGATATTTGTTTTACTGGCTATAACAATGTTTTTACTGAACAGAGATAGGAAACCAGCACAATCGTGCAAATGGTTTATCACAGCTTTAATTTTATTAGGACTGATGCGGCTCAATCAGGCTGTTTACACCTGGTTTCAAATAGAAAATAGCCATCAATATGATATTGTTGGGCCGGTAGTCCTCAAACCATTGGTACTTGGCAGTTGGTTAATGGCCTGGCGGGAATGGTTTAACCTGCGTCAGCCGAAATGGTTACCCAAAATTATTGCACTGCTTACTTTACTATTCATGGCAGCTCAGTTCTTTGCACTTCCATGGGTTACAAACTCCATCAGTCATACATATTTTAAGACAGCCGGAGATTATGCCAGGTTATTGTTTTTAGCATTGATGCTATTTATCATTTACCAGGGAATGCGTAAACAAGGCATAAAAGATTTATTAGTTTTAGTAGCAGCCTTATTGATGTTAATTGCTTTGTTTCCACAAGAAATATCCTACTTGCATATTATTCCGGGTATCTGGTTCCCATACGGCGTAGGCGTATCCCGCGGTCAATTCTTTTATGTGGCTTTTGTTTTTGTTATGTATGCCGTACTGATTCAGCAAAACAGGAAAGTGCAATTGGCATAAAACAAGTAAAATTATCTTCCCCGCTATGTCTCTTTGCATTGATTTGTACACAGCGAGGCATTTCGGTTTCATGTATGTAATCTTGTCAAATCAATACCTCTTAATAAAATTTATAACAGCATA
Source organism: Bacteroidota bacterium (assembly GCA_023391315.1). Classification (GTDB taxonomy): domain Bacteria; phylum Bacteroidota; class Bacteroidia; order Chitinophagales; family Chitinophagaceae; genus Parafilimonas. The sequence continues at coordinate 4,845 of JAEWBD010000371.1, forward strand.
AATTTCCGGTACGCAGCCGATATATGTTTAGCTGAACTATGGGCTTTTATGCTCCGGTTGCCGTCCCGCTAATTGCGGGATCCTTGCCTGAACACATGGCTTTGAGTAAGAGGCATTG
>JAEWBD010000373.1 GCA_023391315.1 Bacteroidota bacterium
CACAACAAGGATTAAGGTAGAGAAGAATGTTTTTAACAGCAATGGATGGGCTATGCGTGTGCAGGCAAGTTGCAACGATAATCATATTCTCTATAATAATTTTTCGAACAACACATTTGATATTGCCACCAACGGTTCGCTGGTATTAAACACATTCGATCATAATTATTGGGACAAATATGAAGGTTATGATATAAACAAGGACCGCATTGGCGATGTGCCTTACCGGCCTGTAAGTTTGTTTTCAATGATAATAGAAAAAAACCCATCGGCAATGGTACTGTTCAGAAGCTTTATGGTAACGCTGTTTGATAAAACAGAAAAAGTGCTGCCCGGTATTACACCCGAAAACCTGAAAGATAATTTTCCATTAATGAAACCATTAGCCTTATGATTATTGCAAGCAACCTTACCAAACGTTTTGGCAAGCTGAAAGCGCTGGACGATGTTTCGGTAAACTTTATGAAAGGCGAATGTATTGCGCTGATGGGGCCAAACGGCAGCGGCAAAACAACTTTGATAAAATCGATCTTGGGAATGGTGGTGCCCGACAGTGGCTTTATTACATTCAACGATAAAAATATTTTACGCGACTGGCAATACCGCCGGCACATTGGTTATATGCCGCAAATAGGCCGCTATCCTGAAAACATGACCATCGGGCAGGTGATAGCCATGATAAAAGATATTCGCAGCCCTTACAATACATCTTTGGATGAAGAACTGATTGAAAGTTTTGAATTGAATGCAATACTGAAAAAAAGAATGCGCACGTTAAGCGGCGGCACAAGGCAAAAAGTAAGCGCTTCACTGGCTTTTTTATTTGACACGGACGTATTGATTTTAGACGAACCTACTGCCGGCCTGGACCCCATTGCTTCCGAAATTTTAAAAGAGAAAATTAAAGCACAGATTAAAAAGGGCAGGCTTGTAATCATCACTTCACACATATTAAGCGATCTTGATGAACTGGTAACACAGGTAATATATATGCAGGAAGGCAAGCTATTGTTTCATAAAAATATTAATACACTGCGCAATGAAACCGGCCAGCAAAAACTGGCCAGGGCCATTGTGAGCGTAATGCATAATCAACGTTCATGAAAAAGATAATCAAGTATGTAACAGCTGATATCCTCCGCAATAAAATTGTACTGGCATATACGGTTTTATTGCTGATCATTTCATTTAGTGTATTTGCACTTCAGGATGATGCTTCCAAAGGCATGCTGAGCCTGTTAAATATTACGCTGCTTATTGTGCCGCTTATGGCTGTTATTTTTTCGGCCATTTACATTTATAACAGCGCAGAATTTATTGAGTTGCTCGTAAGCCAGCCTTTAAAAAGAAAATCCATCTGGCTGAGTTTGTTTTATGGCCTGGCCGCTGCATTAAGCATTGCTTATTTTATTGGCGCCGGCATTCCTATTATTATTTATCAGCCTTCGGCTACAGGTTTTATTATGCTGGGCACAGGCATAATATTATCCATAATATTTGTCGCCATTGCATTGCTGGCTGCCGTGCTTACCCGCGATAAGGCAAAAGGCATTGGCATCACTATTTTATTATGGTTATATTTTGCATTGATATTCGACGGGCTGATATTGTTTATTCTTTTCCAGTTTGAAGATTACCCGCTTGATAAATTCATGGTATTTACCAGCGCATTTAACCCGGTTGACCTCTGCCGCATCTTAATTTTATTACGCATGGACGTTTCTGCGTTGATGGGCTATACAGGCGCTATATTTAAAGATTTTTTTGGATCGCAGGCGGGCTCGCTTGTTGCAGCTATTGTTTTGCTTTTATGGGTGATTATACCGGTTTGGTTAAGTATGAAAAAATTTCAAAAGAAAGATTTATAAAGCATGCTATAAATTTGGATATCTCCTGCCGCATAAATTCAACAATATTACTCACACTTAAATTGAAGAATGATGCAACAACAGGCTTTTTCAACACAAGGGTTTTTAAACGGTTTTAAACTATTTATAATAGCAGTGTTATTCTTTTTTACTGCATGTAAAAACAATAACACTTCAGTTATTGATGCACAGTTCAGCGGAAGCGGCGATAACCTTAAACATGTAACTGAAGAACTGGTGCCACCTCCTATGTTGCCAAAGTTTGAGCAGGTTGATAAGGGCGGTCCAAAAATTATAGACGTTACTTTAACTGCCGAAGAAAAGAAAATTGAAGTAGCGCCGGGCGATTCTGCCTGGGTTTTCACTTTTAATGGTAGCGTGCCGGCACCTATTATTGTTGCACACCAGGATGATTTTATAGACCTCACATTAAAAAACCCTGCTACGAATACCCAGCAACACAATATAGATTTGCATGCAGCCACCGGTGCTATGGGGGGCGGCGACCTTACGCTGGTAAATCCCGGCCAGGAAGCTAAGTTCAGGTTCAGGTGCACAAGACCAGGCGTATTTGTCTATCACTGTGCGCCGGGTGGAACAATGGTGCCTATTCATGTTACGGCAGGCATGAATGGTGTAATCATGGTTTTACCGCGGGATGGTTTAAAAGATGAGAATGGTAATACGGTAACATTTGACCGTGCTTACTACATTGTTGAGCAGGATTTTTATTTGCCTAAAGACAAAGACGGTAAAATAATAAATATTGCAACGCCGCAGCAGGCAGTGCAGGCCGCAGGCGAATCCATAAAAACCCTCATGCCCACCAATATTGTTTTCAACGGACATCAAGGGGCGCTCTTGGGCAAGAATGCGCTTACTGCCAATGTAGGCGAAAAAGTTTTGTTTATTACGGCGCAGGCCAACCGCGATACGCGCTTTCATTTAATTGGCGGCCATGCCGATCTTTACTGGCCCGGTGGAAAATTTAATAACAAGCCTTATACAGATTTTGAAACATGGGCTGTACCGGGCGGTTCAGCAGCCGCTGCCTTATACAAATTCCGGGAACCGGGAACTTATGTGTTTTTAAACCACAACCTCATAGAGGCTTTTGACTACGGCGCAATAGCGCAAATAAAAGTGGCCGGGCAATGGGATAGTTCTTATATGAAACAATTAGAAAAGCCGTCGCCCATAAAATAGGTTACTAATTGTTTGTGGAAGTATTTAAATGTATAATAAATTTTAATTGATAAGATGATTTTAGGAAACATATACCACCAGGAAGATTTCGAAAAAATAAAATCGAAGCAGGTTTATAAAAATGAGCGCTTTCATGCAGTGCTGATTCAATTGAAAAAAGAAGAAATGCTGAAGCCGCATCATTCAGTAACAGATGCATTCTTAATGGTGGCAGAAGGCGAAATTATTTTCACCTTAAAAGAAAAAGCGCATGCATTAAGAAAGGGCGATATGTTTTCTTTTAAAGCATTTGAAACACACGATGTAAAAGCGGTGACAGATGCAATATTATTAATCATAAAATAACTCATGAAACAGGATATTAAAAGCAGGGCTGATATTGAGCGTATGGTAAATACCTTTTATGATAAGGTAAGGCAGGACGATATGATTGGATTTATCTTTAATGATATAGCAAAAGTGAACTGGGAAAAGCATTTGCCGGTGATGTATGATTTTTGGGAGAATATTGTTTTCCTAACCAATAAATATATAGGTAACCCGATGAGTGTGCATATTCATCTTAATGAACAGGTGCCTTTCACGAAGGAACATTTTCAGCGGTGGCTGCAATTATTTACAGGAACGGTTGATGAATTATTTGAAGGCAAGAAGGCTGATATTGTAAAGGAAAAAGCAGCAGGTATTGCCGCCATAATGGAAACGAAAATTACATCGCCATTTAAAATTGTGCGCTGAACATGAGCATACAGTTAAAAAGAGCTTACGAAGAAAAAGAAAAGGCAGATGGGTTTCGCATACTGGTTGACAGGCTGTGGCCGCGTGGCATTAAGAAAGAAGATATGCATGTTGATATTTGGCTGAAAGACATTGCACCGTCAACCGCTTTACGCAAATGGTTTAACCATGATGCGGCGAAATGGGAAGTATTTAAAACAAAATACAAAGCAGAGCTGCTGCAATCTGAAGCGCTTGATGCATTGAAACATCTAACAAACCAGCATAAAACCGTTACACTGGTTTACAGCGCCAAAGATGAAATACATAACCAGGCCGCAGCTTTGAAGGAATTGATAGATAAAAAATAGGGCAGCCATTGACGAGAAATAACGGAGAACAAATACCTTATTTATTGTGTAATATCTAATACTGCTTTTAAACTTTGAATTGCGGAATGGATAACTTCTTTTCAATGGTGTCTCAATATACCCGCCTGTCTGCGCAAAGCCGTCAGGCGCTGGCAGCCCATCTGAAAAAACTGGTGTTACCCAAGGGACATATCCTTGTTAAGCCTGATACTACCTGCAATTTTACTTACTTTATAGACAGCGGATTAACGCGTACCTATTATCTGAAAGATGGTAAAGATGTTACGGACTGGATAAGCGATGAACATTCTTTTGCATCTTCCATTATTAGCTTTATTACGCGCAGGCCCGACAGGCGTGGCATTGAACTTTTGGAAGATTCCGTTCTTTATTCACTTCATTATAACGATCTTGATAATCTTTGCAGTAAGTATCACGATATAGAAAATCTTTACAGGAAATTAGTATCGTTCGGGTTGGTACAATTGCAGCAAAAATTTGACGACTTGCATTTTGCAACTGCGCTGGAACGTTACCAGGTATTAATGAAAACAAATCCGTCTTTTATACAAAGAGTACCGCTTGGTATGATTGCTTCTTATCTTGGTATTACACAGGAAACCCTGAGCAGGATTCGTTCGCAAATCTGATTTTTTGATAAATGTCAAAGGTTTTGCCGGCTCCTGTTTTCACCTTTGTATCACAAAAAATACAAGGTTATGAACAACACTATTCTTTGGGTTTTACAAGTAGTTACTGCGATAGTTTTTCTTTATTCAGGCATTTGTAAATCTTTATTGCCGGAGCGGGTATTAGTGGCAAAAGGTCAAACAGGTGTTGAAGGGCTTCCTGCCCTCTTTATAAAATTCATTGGCGTTTCGGAGATAGCAGGCGCCGCAGGATTAATTGCACCTGTGTATTTTTATATCATGCCCTGGTTAACACCTGTTGCAGCCTTTTGCCTTGCTTTCATTATGCCTTTTGCGGCAAGTATACATTATAAAAGAAATGAGCCAAAAAATGTACTTACCAATATTATTCTTTTCCTGTTTTGCATTTTAATTGCATGCGGGCGGCTATCTTTCAATTCATAACTCCTATACTCACATGCCATCCGGCACAAAATCCAATGAAACGGAATTCATGCAATAGCGCTTATGCGTAGGCGCCGGGCCATCATCAAAAATGTGTCCCAGGTGTGAATTGCAGCGGGCGCATTCCACTTCAATGCGGCGCATGCCATGCGAGTTATCTTCTTTGTAAATAACACTGTTTTTTCTTTCTGTTTCAAAAAAGCTTGGCCAGCCGCAGGTACTTGAAAATTTTGCAGTAGAGCGAAACAATTTATTACCGCATACTGCACAATAGTAAGTGCCTTTGTCATCAGAGTCCCAGTATTTACCGGTAAAAGGCATTTCTGTGCTTTGCTCCCGTGCAACGGCATATAAATCATGAGGCAAAATTTTCTTCCATTCCGCATCGCTTACATTTAAATGTGTTGTATCTGTGCGGGAATAATAGGGATTGTTTTCATGATCTTCTTTTGTCATCATATCGTTGTTATTTTTTTGTTGTGCATTACTGCTGCAGCTTGCCAACATGCAAAACAGCAGGCAGGTTATAAATACAGGTTTCATTTTAATAAAGTTTATAGCGTATAAAACTATTGCCATGTTAAGCGCAGGCGAATGGTAAATATTATTCATCAACTTCGTGATTTAATTATCGCTTCTGCCCATTTGATTTTATTTTCAAATTTGCCGCTTACTCACCACTCACCTTCCACGCACTATTTATCGTCCACCAGCTTTCCTTTAAATACTTTACGAAACTTATCCAATTTAGGTTTTATTACAAGCTGGCAATAAGGCTGCTGCATATTATTATCATAATAATCCTGGTGATAATCTTCCGCCTTATAAAAAACCGTATAGGGACTTACTTCCGTAACGATCTTATTCGCGTAAGCCTTTTCTTCATCTAATTTATGGATATAATATTCAGCCAGTTTTTTCTGCTCATCATTATGATAAAAAATGGCGGAACGGTATTGCGTGCCCACATCATTGCCCTGGCGGTTAAGCTGCGTGGGATCATGTGCTACAAAAAACGCTGCAAGCAGTTCATCATAAGAGATCTTTGAAGGATCATATACAATATTGCAGGCCTCTGCGTGGCCGGTGGTGCCGGTGCAAACCAATTTATAACTGGGGTTTGCCACTTCGCCGCCCGTAAACCCTGACGTTACAGAGATTACGCCTTTCAATTGCTTAAACTGTTCTTCCACACACCAGAAACATCCGGCGGCAAAAGTTGCCGTATCTGTTGCACGCATTCTATCCATGTTTGCATCTTCTTGTTTTACCTGAGTCATTTTTTCAAATGTTTTTGTTTGATTAATAGGCTGTGCCTGTTGCCCACATGCTGCAAAAGGAATTGCAAAAAATATAAAAGCTGCCTTTCTGAATGGCTTTATAAAGATTGAATAAATGATATTCATGTTATAAATTTTATCAATAGCACTGGCAAACGTTTTTTAAACTTTTACCAGTGCTTAAAAAATTATTGAAGTGTTACTTTGATAATATCACTTATTGCAGGCAGCGTTGTAAATGCATTGGGATTGGGCACTGCTTCAATAGGTTTACTTTCATCAAGCGGTGTGCCAGCAAGGTTAAACTGCGTGATGCCTGCTCCGGGGAACTGGTTTACAGCCGTTCCGTCATCAAATAAGCCTATAGTGGCAGATACATCGCCTTTTTGCGTGGCATCTATATCGTTGCCGGTTGTTGCAAAAAACCAGTCGTTTGAAAAACCATACATGGTAGCAATGGCAATCCAGTCGCCTTTGACAACCGACAATGCCTGTGACACTCTACCGCCGTCAGCGCCATTAATTTTTGGCAGCAATACGGTACTTGCGGCTTCTTTTAAAACATATACATTTTTAACACCCGGTTTTGTTTTTAAAGCGTCAGCCAATACATCAGCATTGCCTTTTTGTGCCAGTTCTTTCAGGCCTTCTCCCCTGTCGTTTTCGCCCACTTTATAAAACGGGTTTTCCGTACCATTATATAC
>JAEWBD010000374.1 GCA_023391315.1 Bacteroidota bacterium
GAACAATGACGAATTATACAGCCAGAAAAATATAGACGCAGTATATATAAGCACTGCCGATTTTCAGCATGCGTTGCTGGCAAAAGAAGCTGTGCTGGCCGGTTGCGATGTGTATTGTGAAAAGCCTTTTGCAGAAACCATGGAAGATAACCGCGAAGCACTAAAAGCAATAAAAGCCAGCGATCGTATTGTTCAGATTGGTTCGCAGCGAAGAAGCGGCGCTAATTATAAAGCAGCGGCAGAATTTATCCAGTCGGGCAAGTTTGGCGATATTACAATGGTTGAATTAACCTGGAACGTAAACCAGCCCGGCCGCTGGCGCAGGCCGGAGCTTGTTGCCCAATGCCGTGAAGAAGACCTCGACTGGAAACGTTATTTACTCAACCGCCCGTATGAAGATTTCGACCCGAGAAAATATCTTGAATACAGGTTATTCTGGCCTTATTCTTCAGGCATGCCGGGCCAGTGGATGAGCCACCAGATTGATACGGTGCACTGGTTTTCCAAACTGAGCCACCCGAGAAGTGTTGTAGCCAATGGTGGCATTTATATGTGGAAAGATGGCAGGCGGAACTGGGATACCACAACAGCTGTTTTTGATTATGGCCCCGCCAATGATCCCACATCAGGATTCCAGGTAATTTTTTCTTCCCGCATGCATAACGGCGACGAAAACCCCTCAGAGATTTATTATTCAAATGGCGGCGAATTAAACCTTATCACCAATAAAGTAACGCCAACCGGCGGCTTAAGAAAAAATGCAGCGGCGGCCATGCACATGCAGCCAAACCTGCTTCCCGAACTGAACCTTTCTGAAGTGGCGGAAAAGGTTGTCGCCTCTGCCAATACCGGCGGCGATGTGCTTACCACCAACCATATTCATAATTGGATGGAATGCATACGGTCAAGGAAACAACCGAATGCGCCTGTAGAAGCCGGCTATTCTCATTCAATTGCCAATATTATGACGAATGCTGCTGTGCATACGGGCTATAAGGCAACGTTTGATGAAGCCACACAGGAAGTGATGGTTAATGGAAAAGTGTTTAAATATTAATAGCGTTACAGAAATATAATACACTTGTTTTAAAGCTAAACCTGCAGGCGGGCGGTGGCCCACAATAATATTGTGTCACCAAATAAAACAGTTTTGTAAGGCTGAAGTTACAAAATTCGCCGGGCAGGTTGGCTTGTGTATTATTGGGTATTTGTGCAGGGGCACACTTATAAACCACACCGGCATGAAACGCTTAAACGCAATGGGCCTTGAAGCGGCCAAAAAATGCTTTTATGCTTGCAGCCACCTTTTACAACTTAAATTGTAATCTCTAATGGCTTTATAGTGCCGGCTTTTATAATCTTTTTAAAATTAAGGTTGCGCAACAGCGACCCTTTCACCTGCAAGACTTCCTTCTGAAACTGTGAACTTATAATTATCGGCTTTATTTTTCTCTTGCTAATTTCAATGCTAAGTTTAATTGAACATCTTTGTGAGGGATAACTTCATGGATTGTTGGAAGAATCGTATAGTCTGGAATTATTCCCCTATCTGCGTATTTTATTTTTTTAACATCGTTTACGTATTTGAATTTAGGAATGGTGATATCTATTTTACTGTTGGGCAACTCAACTTTTGTTGTTTGTCCTGAAGTATTTCCATAATATGCACCACCGGTTTCTTCACCAATAAATCTTCCTCTGTTATTGCTTTTTGCTATCGAGCAAAAGTCTGCTGTAGTAGAAAAACATAAGCCATTAATCAAGAATAAGACTTTTCCATTAAAGCTATTGTTTTTCGGTTGTTGCAGGCCAAGAAGTGAATTTTCTTCAACAGTAATTTTATTTGTAGTTGATTCGATTGAGAAAAAATATTTGAAAGGTTTGCGTGTTAAATAAGAGTAGAGCAAAGCCCCATATGCATCTGCACCGCCGGCATTTCCCCGTAAGTCAATAATCAGCTCGCTGACGCTTCTGGAATTAATTTCTTTAAATGATGTTTCGAGAAAATCTCTGAAATTCTGCTTTCCCGCAAGCCTGTTATCATCAAAAGTTTTAATAGTGAGTAAAGCGATATTCTTTTCGGGAAAATCTAACTGCAGGTCTTTTGTATTGCCTGATTCGTTTCCGTTATCACATTCAAAATCTTTTACAAGTGCTGCATTTATGTTGGTTGTTTTAATTTCTCCCTGCTTCGTTTTATACCTTACAGAAAATGAATTTTTATTTCCATAAATCCAGTTGTAAAGAAAAGAGAAAGCACCACTGTTTAATACCTGGGTCTTTTTAGTTTCAATTTTTCCATCGGAAGGTAAATATTGAAGCAGTGCTTTTTTGATTTCAGAGATTGGCTTGTTATCAATGGATAAAATTTCGGTTTCAGCGGGAAGTTCTTTAATGCTACTGCAAAGTACATAAGCCTTTGCGTTGATGAAGTAAACATACACAGGAAACATCTTTTCATTTTCGCCATAATAATTCATCAATAGCCTTGCAAGGTTTGTACCTGTATGTCCATCTTCAATAGAACTTATAACGAACGTAATTGATTTAATAAACTCTAATTGTGACATTGGATGATTTAACGCAGCAAAGCAACTGTCAAATAATTTATTCAATACTACTTTGTTTTTATAGCGATATAATCCTGCGTGTTCTTTTTGCAGCGCTTCCCGAAAAAATGTAAAGTCCGCTCTTAATAATTCGGGTTCTATATTATTTAATGAAGCAGTATTAAGTTCAGTTTGCTTTGAAGGTTTTATGGTTGATATCTGAGTATAGCAGGTGTCTTTGCCATTTAATAAAATAATGAAGTTGTAATTGCTATCAGGAATAACATCAAATGAAATTGAATCTATGTCTGTATAAAAACTTATCTTTTTTTCATGCACAGGCTCTAAAGCAAAATAAATATCCGGTTTGTTTTCGGGAGATAAATTCCATATACCTTTCTGATAAATGTCTCCATCTTTTACGTCCACTGTTTTTGATGTTGCCTTTATAACTGGCAATTCTTGCTGCGCATACAGTGGTTGTATAAATGATATAATTACTACAATAAAGGCAATATATTTCCTGCCCCACCATGTGGGTTTTGTTATAAGTTTCATGCTCACAAATATTTAGTGGTAAGTATTATTTTTCAGATTGCTTAAGAAAAAAGTAGTAGCCTAAAAAGCTGGCAGCAATGCAGAAAGCCATAATAGCTAAAGAGTGAATGCCTAAAGGAAGTGTATAATAAATGATGGTGAGCCCCGCACCTATTCCGGTAAGAAGAGCAAACCACTTAATGTTGGTATTTCTGTTTTCGTTGGGACTTGTTTGCAAAATAGATGAGGCTATATTTTCAGGAATTCCTTTTTCAACGATTTTATTTTTTATACGGTAATCCATAATTCGTTTGATGATTGCTAATATGAATATCATAAACAGTCCCGCTGTAAATATAGCAGCACATGCATTGAAGACATCTTCGTTTATGCCTTGTATATTATTATTATTTTGTGCGTTTGCCATAATTGGCGTAGCCGCTATAGCTGCTATAGATATAATCTTTTTCATCTTGTTCATTTTGAGTTTCATATTTCATTAGACAGGCAACCGATTTTAATGTTGCAACATTTCAATAAAAGTTTAAAGTCTTCATTTGGGCTTGATATTTTTTATACATATCAATACATAGAATTACGAAGAGGCAGATAGCCGTTGTAATAGTTAAGGCAACTACTATTGGTGTAATTCCTTTAAACAGGTTTAATAAGTTATTTCCCAAAAAATAGAAAATGATGCTGAGGAAAAAAACGCAGAGGAAAATGATAAAGTAAAAAAATAATTTATCGGCAGAATCCTTATATCGGGGTTTCGGCAATTGCGCTATAACCAAATCTGCGACGTTAAAATCAAAAGCCGGTTTTTCCTGATGCTTAATCTCTTCAACAAGCAGAGTGTATTGTGCTGCTTTTATTTTACACGTTTCGCAACCCTGGATATGTTTAACGATATCAATATCACATGCTGCTTTTTGCAAAACGTATTGCTGAATTTCATCATCATTAAGATGTCTGCTTATCATAAAATTTCGTTTTTATACGTGAGCAATAAATTATTCCGTAGGGTTTTTCTTGCCCTGAATAAATAGTTCTTAACTGTTCCTTCCGGCAGTTGCGTAATTGCTGCTATTTCTGAATAATTTAATTCTTCGTTGTGATAAAGCGTTATTAAAGTGCGATAAACCGGGGAAAGTTTATCTATCTCCCTTTTTAAAATTGCTGAAACCTCTTTCTTGAAAATGATTTTTTCAGTTTCATTATTGAGCGGGTTCATTTTTTTATTCAATATTTCTAACGTTTCATCATCAGGTTCGTTGTCTTCATCGTTGTTTTCAATGAGTAATAATTTCTTCTTTTCAAGATGATTTATGCAAGTGTTATAAGCAATTTGTGCAATCCAGGTAGAAAGTTTAGATTGAAATTTAAAGCTCCCCAATTTTTGAAATGCTTTTAAGTAAATATCCTGTGCCATATCTTTTCTGTCTTCGGCACCAGGTATCATTTTGAAAATAATCTGCGCCACAAGGCCTTCTGTATTTTTTATAATAACCTTAAAGGCATTCGTATCGCCATGTAACACATTTTCTACCAGGACCCGGTCTGTTAGATTATTTTCATTTTGATTGTTCACTTAGCAGATTAGACAGATTAGGTCCAAAAATGTTGCAAAGAATGTTATTTTAAAATAACCAGGCCTTCCAATAGATGCACTATTTATAGATGTGTCTTTGTTGATTGTTATAAAGAATTTGGGACCGTTAATATCAGTATCAGATGCTTGCAGGCCTGGGGGGTCAAGCATCGTCTCTCGCAGAGGATGGTGCGGTGCTAAGATAACGCATCGTCCCTTTCAGGAGACGATGCTCGACATAAAAACTGGTGTTGCTCGTGGTGGCTTGTTCCACCACCGCGCTGTCAGCATCCAGGTTTATGTTCTGTTGCGTGAGAAAAGGCTGCAAAGGGCTGCTGCCGTCGGGGTAACTGTTGTGCTTAGCGGTAAAGGCAATGAATACCGTGGTGCGGTCGCCAAAAGCAGCGGGATAATTTACTTTGCCGCCGTCGGTAATGGTGATGCCCCAGTTGCCCAGCTCCTTAGTATTACCTTTATAAAAGGTTTTGAGAAACTGAACGCCGCCCGTGAGGTGCGCCCAGGGCGTGCTGAAATAATGGTCGCGGAGCTGGCGATAGTTTTCGCTTTGCTTTTTAAGCAGGCTGCGGGCAGTATCCCGCGTTTGAGCGGCCGTGCCGGTAGCGGCATCGTTGGCCAGCACAATATCCTGCTGCGTTAAAAATGCGGTAAGGGGGCTTGCGGCGCCAAGTGCCGTGTTTTGCGCAATAATGTTGTTGAGCAATGTTAGCTGACTGGTAAAGTCGTCGGGAATAATTAATCGTGCCATGGTTATGGGGTTTTATTTGTGAGGAATTAAGTATTTAGTGGTTATTGTGTTTAGGTTATTGAGAATAGTTAGTTGATAAACCAAATATAATAATATTTATAAATTATTTCAACAGGGCCAAAAAAAAGTTGCCGGCATTGGTTGCCGGCAATTGTAAAACAGGTTTGAATAATTTTTGGGTGATATTTATTTAAGCCCGCGCTCTTTTAATACGCTGTCTAATTCCTGCGCATTATATTTCGACCTGTTCATTAGTTTATAGGCAAAAAATAAAGGGATGAGTGCCATAAGGCCTGCCGTGCTGTTTAATATGCTGAATATTACAATGCCTATGAGAAAGCCAATGAACAAGGCATTTATAACAGCGGCCGGTTTTCGCTTTTTTTCTTCGCGTAGCAATTCTTCATTAGATAGTTCTGACAGGTTTCTTCTTTCCATTTTGCTTATTTGTGCTATTGTTTTGTAAGATTCTTTTTTAATTCTGATTACCAGGTTAAAGATGGCTGCAAAATACAAAACGCTTCGATCATCATTTCTACGGCAGGAGAAATTAAAGATAACTGCATACCGTAAACCCCTTCGAACGTCATTTCGACGACAGGAGAAATCTCTTGAATTATTAGCAACATAAATTTTAGCGGATGTTTCGTTACCTCAACATGATGTTCAGTCAGCATAATAGAATACTCACATGTCCTCAACCTCAATAGCACAACATGTTAATGGAATACTTAAACCCTAAAAAACTGAAGGCAGCATTTTAGGCTGCTTTGTTTTAAAATTAAGGGCAACCGATAAGGCGGGTGTTTTGGTAATAATATTATAATCGGGCTGCACATGCATGCTTAGATCGTCGCTTACATCAAAATCTTTCAGGTGGCCAAACACGGTGGCATCCACCACGTTCAAACCCCAAACCAATAGAAAGAACAAAGCGGAATAATCCCTGTCTTTCCTGAACTGGTTGCGAAAGGATTGTATATAGGAAGGATCGATATTTCTAAGGTCAGGATAAATTTTGGTAGTGTCGCCGCCGTTTACCAATATATTGTAGGCTTCTTTTGTGCGCTGGTACCATTTGTTATTGTAAGCAAACAAACTTGCCGGCACGGCCAGTGCACCATACACAATGGGTATTTTCCAATACTCGCGGTTATATGCCTGGCCCCATCCGGGAATGATGGCCGAGCGGCGGGTGGCAATATGCGGATCGTGCTTCTTTTTTATGGGTATGGAATCTTTTTTTGCTACAACAACACTGTCTTTTTTTTCAGGCTTTAATGTATCCGGCAAAATCTCTTTTCCATTATTTACTTTAATGGCGCTATCCGGCTTTTGGGCAATAGCAGCAAAAGAAATAACAGAAGTAAAGAGAAGTAATATGAAGCAACGGAATAAACGCATGTTAATCCGCCTGTGTATGCAATAACTCAAGAATCTTATTAAGCTCATCGCTGGAATAATATTCAATAACGATGTTGCCCTTTCCATTGGAGTTGTGCTTAAGCGTAACTTTTGTTGAGAAATAAGAGGCTAAATTATCTTCTATACGTTTGTAAGCATCGTTAAGATTTGATTTTCCGGGAGATTTAACAGGCTTTGCATCACCACGGTAAAGTTTGCGCACCAGTTCTTCGGTTTGCCTTACGCTAAGCTGTTTATTTTTTATTTCGCTGAACAGGTAAAGCTGCTTATCAATTGTATCAATATTAATCAACGCCCTTGCATGGCCCATGCTTAATTCCCCGTTGCGAACAGCCACCTGGATATCTGGCGGAAGTTTAAGCAAACGGATATAATTGGTAACGGTGCTTCTCTCCTTCCCCATTCTTTCGGCCACCTGTTCCTGCGTGTAATTAAGTTCATCCATCATGCGCTTATAGCTGAGGCCAATTTCAATGGCATTTAAATCTTCACGCTGCAGGTTTTCGAGCAAGGCCAGTTCCAGCAGTTCGCGGTCATTGGTTTGGCGTATGTATGCCGGCAAATCTTTTAATCCCGCAATTTTTGCAGCACGCAATCTTCTTTCACCGGCAATGAGCTGGTACTTGCCATCGGCAAGTTTTGATACGGTTATTGGCTGAACAACATCAAATTGTTTTAAAGAAGATGCAAGTTCGTTCAATGCCGTTTCATCAAAATCGCGGCGTGGATTTTTGGGGTTAGGCAGAATCTGCGCAACCGGGATGCGCAGCACCGTAGTTGCAGCTTCCACCACATCTGTTTTTAATGTGCCGCTGGTAGTTTTAAGATCTGAATCTATACTCTTCAATAAAGAGCGTATGCCCTTTCCTAATGTTTCTTTATTTGATTTGGATGTTGTCATGTTTACATTGATGTTTAATGTTGCAGGTTTAAAGTTTAATGTTGATACAAACCTTAAACTTTAAACATTAAACTTTTATTCTAAAATTCTTTCTTCGTTTTTAATTTTAGTCATATCATTTTTCTGAAGCACTTCTTTGGCAAGGTTAAGATAGTTTACAGCGCCTTTGCAATCAGAATCATATAATACAACCGGTTTTCCCACGCTTGGCGCTTCGCTCAGTTTACTGTTGCGGTGAATGATGGTATTGAAAACCATATCTTCAAAATGCCTTCTTACTTCGTTTACCACCTGGTTGCAGAGACGCAGCCTTCCATCGTACATCGTCATTAAAATACCTTCTATTTCCAGGCTTATGTTTAAACGGCTCTGCACAATTTTTATGGTATTAAGCAGCTTACCCAATCCTTCCAATGCAAAGAATTCGCATTGCACGGGGATTACAACACTATCGGCGGCCACCAGCGCATTTACGGTTATCAGGCCAAGCGATGGCGAACAGTCGATCACAATAAAATCATAATCATCTTTTACCGGCTCGAGAATGCGTTTTAAAACCAGCTCCCGGTCGGGATAATTGATCATTTCGATTTCAGCGCCCACCAAATCAATATGCGAGGGAATAAGATCGAGGAAAGGAACATCAGTTTTTAAGATCACTTCGCTGGCGGGTGTATTATTCACCATGCAATCGTACAGGCTTTTGGTGATGTTATGCAGGTCGAAGCCAATACCTGTGGTACTGTTTGCCTGCGGGTCTGCGTCCACGAGCAGGGTTTTAAATTCAAGCACGGAAAGGCTTGCTGCCAGGTTTATTGCCGTTGTTGTTTTACCAACACCGCCTTTTTGATTTGCTACTCCTATTGTTCTTGCCATACCCCTAATCCGCCACGGCGGAGAATATTTTATTTTTTAAATTAGACTATGCTTTTACCAATCAACTTATCAACAAATCAACTCCATATCAAACTTCACACTTCAATCGTCGCCCCAATGGCCGGTAATAGTAAATTTTTACCAGCCGCTTTAAATTCCTCAACAGCCTTCTCTTTATCTATTTTTATAAGATCGAATGTGTTATAGTGAACACCCACAATATTATTACAATTAATGAAGTCTGAAGCAGCAATAGCATCAGCCACGTCCATTGTAAAATTTCCGCCTATTGGCAACACTGCAAATTTGAGTTTTGCCCAGCGCGGAATTAACTGCATATCCATGGTAAGCGCTGTATCTCCCGAATAATAAAAATCACCTTCGGAAGTTGTAAACACAAAACCCAAAGGGTTACCGGCATAACTGCCATCCGGAAAGGAAGAAGAGTGAATGGCATTTACTGCACGCACTTTTCCAAAATCAAAAACAACCGGGCCGCCATGGTTAAGCGGATGCACTTTTTCTATGCCCTTATTTGTAAGCCAGTCTGCAATTTCTGCCGCCGCCACACAAGTGGCGCCGGTTTGCCGGGCAAGTTCAAATGCATCAGCAAAATGATCAGTATGGCCATGTGATAAAAAAATATAATCAGCCTTTATTACCTTTTTATCAATATCCTTAGCCAGCGGGTTATACGTAATAAACGGATCAAACAATAATTTCTTACCGCTTACCTCCACGCTAAAGCACGATTGGCCATAATACGTTAAATTCATTAGAGTATTGTTTAAAGGGGCACAAATGTAATTTTTTACCCTCACTGTCTTCAACAATATTAATTTTTTAGGTTTACTTACACAGGTTTTTTATGCACATCTTATAAAGCCTGTTTTAATTTGTAAAAATTTTAAATATGCGAAGCTCAGGTGGCTGGTGGATCATTATTCTTATTTTGCTATTGGTTGATCTCTATGTTTTTTGGGTGCTGCGGTTTCTTACACATAATAATAGTGAAAAAAGCCGTGCAATTATTTATTCCGTGTACTGGCTTATTTCCATTGCGGCCATTGCTTTCATTATTTTCTTTCCCTATTCCGGATATCTCGCCACACATACCGTGCTGCGCAATTACGCTTTTGCAATCGTTGTAGGTTTATTCTTTGCCAAGCTTATTGCGGCTACTTTTTTCCTGCTGGATGATATACGCAGGCTCTTTGTTTGGCTCATGACTAAAATCTTCCCAAAAACAGGTGTTGATTTTACCAGTGAAGGCAATACAATTACCCGCTCAGCTTTTTTAACCTGGACGGGTTTTGTTTTGGGCGGCGGATTATTCACAACGCTCATGGCTGGTTTTTCAAACAAGTATAATTATAAAATAAGAAGAATAAAGCTGGCTTTTGATAACCTGCCTTCATCTTTTAAAGGCATGAAAATTTTGCAGGTGAGTGATATTCACAGCGGCAGCTTTACCAATAAAGAAGCGGTTAGCCGGGGTGTTGACATGATTCTAAAGGAAAACGCTGATTTAATTCTTTTTACCGGCGACCTGGTAAATGATAAAGCCAGCGAGATGGTTGATTATATGGATGTGTTTAACCGGCTGAAAGCGCCGATGGGCGTTTACAGCACCCTCGGCAATCATGATTATGGCGATTATGTGCAATGGCCAACGCCTGAAGCTAAACATGCGAACCTGGAAAGACTGAAACAGGTGCAAGGTGAACTTGGCTGGCGCTTGCTGATGAACGAACATGTAGTACTGGAAAAAGGCGGCGAACAAATTGCTTTACTGGGCATTGAAAACTGGAGTGCTTCCAGCCGTTTCCCAAAATATGGCAGAATGGATTTAGCACATCCCGGGACAGAAAAATACCCGTTTAAAATTTTAATGAGCCACGATCCCAGCCACTGGGATGCAGAGGTTCGCACAAAATATCCTGATATTGATTTAATGCTTTCCGGCCACACGCACGGGATGCAGTTTGGTGTAGAAAACCCATATTTTAAATGGAGCCCGGTTCAATATTTTTATAAAGAATGGGCAGGCCTCTATAAAACCGGCAAGCAGTGTTTATATGTAAACCGGGGTTATGGATTTATTGGTTATCCGGGTAGAGTTGGTATTTTACCAGAAATAACAGTAATTGAATTAGTGTGAGTTATGTGCAATTATTGCCATAAAATATTCATTAAAACAATTGCAATTAAATTTGAAATAAAATGATTTCTGGTTAGTAATTAATTATTCTGTTTCGTCATCTTCTCTGCATTTTCGGCCACCTGCAGCGCTTCAATAAACTGTTCAATATCGCCGTTCATAACCGCATCAAGATTATAGGAAGTTAAGCCAATGCGATGATCTGTTACCCTGCCCTGCGGATAATTATAAGTGCGGATCTTGGCACTTCGGTCGCCGGTGCTCACTAATGTTTTTCTATGCCTTGAAATTTCTTCTTCCTGTTTGCGCACCTGCTCTTCATATAATTTAGTACGCAGCATGGTCATTGCTTTTTCGCGGTTGCCCAACTGGCTACGTTCCGTTTGGCAAACCACCACTGTTCCCGTTGGAATATGCGTAAGCATCACCTTTGTCTCCACTTTATTTACGTTCTGGCCGCCAGCGCCGCCGCTACGGGCCGTTTCCATTTTTACATCAGCGGGATTTAATTCAAAATCCACCTCTTCTGCTTCGGGCATTACGGCCACCGTTGCCGCAGAAGTATGTACACGGCCCTGCGTCTCTGTATCGGGTACACGCTGTACGCGGTGAACGCCGCTTTCAAATTTCATGGTGCCATACACATCGTCGCCGGTAAGTTCCACCATCACTTCCTTGTAACCGCCCACAGTACCCTCGCTCTCACTCACAATGGCCGTTTTCCAGCCTTTTTTTGCAGCATAACGCAGGTACATATCAAGCAGGTCGCCGGCAAACAAACTGGCTTCATCGCCACCGGTACCGGCACGAATTTCCAGTACGGCATTTTTATCATCCTGCGGGTCTTTTGGTATTAAAAGCTGGGTAAGTTGCTTCTCAAGTGCATCTTTCTTTTCTTCCAGTTCGGGCAATTCCATTTTGGCCAGTTCGCGCATGTCTTCATCAGAACTATTCAATCCTTCTTTGGCAAACTCATAATCTTCCAGTACTTTTTTATAGGCTTCATAAGGCTTTACAATTTTTTCCAACAGGCTGTATTCCTTGCTCAGCTTCTGAAATTCAGACTGCCTGTTTATAATTTCAGGGTTGGTCAACGCAACGCCTGTTTGCTCAAATTTCGCCTTTATTGCTTCTAACTGGTCTAACATGTTATAAGTTTCAGCGTTCACAAGTTGGCAGATATTTTAACCTGTAATTGATTTTTAAACATGTGAACTTTAAAAAGTGTGCAAAGTTATATGTTTTCAGCCGCTTAATTTTACAGCATGCGTTACAGGAAATTTAAAGCCGATTTTATTTTTGATGGAAAGGAAATTTTGGGTGAAGACAAAGTTTTAATTACAAATGAAAACGGCCTAATTGAAGCAATTGTAAACGAAGCCGATGCTGGTGGTAATGTGCAAACATTTAAAGGCTTACTCTCACCCGGTTTCATTAACTGTCATTGCCATCTTGAATTAAGTCACATGAAAAACGTGATTGAGACGGGAACCGGCTTAGTCGATTTTTTAATTACGGTTGTTGGCAAACGCAGTTTTGAAAAAGAAATTATTGCAGAAGCTATTACTGCTGCCGATGCAGAAATGTATAAAAACGGAATAGTAGCCGTTGGCGATATTTGTAACACAACCGATACCATTCCAACTAAATTAAAAAGTAAGATAAATTACTATAACTTCATAGAAGCCATTGGATTTACTGAAGAACGTGCCGTTGTTTTATTTGAAAGATTTCAGCACTTATATAAAGATTTTATTACTGCCGGGCTCTCCAACACTTCAATCGTTCCGCATGCACCTTACACAATAAGCGGGGCGATGTTTAAATTAATCAATGATTTTTCGGCGGGTAAAATCATTTCTATACACAACCAGGAAACACGGGCTGAAGATGAACTCTACCGGGAAAACGCCGGGGATTTTTTTAAACTCTATCGCCATCTTAATATTGATACAGCATTTTTCCAGGCACATAATAAAAGCAGCCTTCAATCTTACCTGCCATTATTAAACAAGGCGAAAGCATTACTTCTGATTCACAATACGTTTACCACACAAACTGATATTGAATTTGCCTTTGAACAAGCCAGGGCAAATAAGCAGGATTTATTCTGGTGCTTTTGCCCAAATGCCAATTTGTACATAGAAAATCAATTACCTGATATTAAATTATTTACAAATAATAATTGCGATATTATTTTAGGCACAGACAGTTATTCAAGCAACTATAGCCTTAACCTGTTAAATGAAATGAAAACGCTGCAAAAACATTTCCCATTTCTTGAAACTGAGCGCCTGCTTCAATGGGCTACATCAATGGGTGCGGCGGCTTTAGGCGTTTATGAGAATTCAGGAAGCTTTGAAAAAGGGAAGCGGCCCGGTATTGTTTTGATTAATAACCTTCAACACAAAAAATTTTCGGAATCTTCCGCAGCCAAACGGATATTGTAGTTAATCCAGCAGTTCCTGCAGCACCGGCAGGCTTTTCGGCTTTTGAAAACCGGTAAGATGATGTGAAAGATATACCAGTAAACTTTCCAGTAACTGGCGGCGCAACAGCCTGCTCAGTTTAATGTTTTCAAGTTCGTTATATAATTGTATGCGCTGGATTTGCGAAATTGCTTCTGCCAGCGGGCCGGAAACATAATCGGGGTGCAATGGTTCCAAATCCGTATAAGCTCCTTCTTTTAAATCAAGCACAGGTGTTTGCCTGGAAAAATTCCCATGCAGCTCAAAACCTGATTCTGTTGCCAGGTGCAGCATAAAATACAATGGAAGGTTAGCCACCGCAGCATTGCTGCCTTTATCTGCTTCCAGCAGGCTGCCTTCCAGTAAATAAAATAATTCCGGGTTGGCTTCAGGTTGTTTAATGGCGTGCTGGAAAAGCTCTATCATAAACTGCGCAATCGCGGTGCGCATTACATCAAACAAAACTTTCCCGTATAAATAGCCCCACTTATATTCTTTGATAAACTGCAGGTTTTTTAATTCATTATGATAAACTTCCATCTCCAGCATGGCCGAAGGCTGAAAATACATTTGCTTACCTGCTGATTTCTTTGTTGCCTGCCGTACCCCCTTTACAATATAACTCTGCAGGCCAAAAAGTTCCGTGTAAACAGAAGTTATTACACTTGTTTCGCCATAATTAATGGTTTTGATAACGATGCCTTTGGTTTTATGCGTCATACCTCCGGCAAAGCAAACAATTACTTGTAAAAAGAACGAAGTTTGTAAAAGGAATTTTTAACATGTTTGTTTCCAAAATCAATTAACAATTTTTGATGAAATTCTTTTACCTTTGCCAACCTTTCACACGGAGCAGTATGGTGACTGTTACCTGTTTTGTTGAAATTAATTGTTGATACAATAAAAAATAGTACAGATGAAAAGAACGTTTCAGCCACACAATCGCCGCAGAAAAAGCGTACACGGATTTCGCAAACGCATGCAAACTGCAAACGGACGTAAAGTTTTGGCAAGCCGCAGGACCAAAGGCCGCCACAAGCTTACTGTTTCTGATGAAAGAAAATTAAAATAAGTTTATACCATGGTATTAATATTTTAAGGCCGGCTTTACGCCGGCCTTTTTTATTTGAGGCTGATTTAAACTCTTATATTGTAAGGTCAAAATTGATATGCATAACAGCCAAAGCTTCAGGAAGTGCATTGTTATTTCCGGCTTTTAATTCAAAACTTATTACCGGGATGTTTTACCGGTTTTTTTGTACTTTTCAGGTAAGGTTATATTATGCCTTATGCCTGCTTATAAATATTTAGCTTGTATATTTTTTCTCCTGCTTTCATCAATTGCAAAGGCACAATACAATAATGACTTTGAAACAATCACCACAAAAAATGGACTATCAGAAAATGTAGTTACCTGTATTTTCCAGGATAAGAAAGGTTTGCTGTGGTTTGGTACTTATGATGGTTTAAACTGCTATGACGGCTACCATTTCAGAATTTACAGGCACGATGTAAGAAACCCACATTCCCTTCCCGGCAATCATATCGGGAAAATTATGCAGGATGCCGATGGCGATTTATGGATTGCTACTGATAAAGGCGCAGGCATATTAAACACAGCAAGCGGCGATATGCAAATGGTATTTGCTAAAAATACTTCTGAGCCGGAAGCTTTGTGCCTGTTAGATGGAGGAAACAAAAAAATAATTTTCGGTTCAGGAAAGAGTTTTGTTTACGATAAAAAGAGCAGGCAAACAATTGCCCTGATTGACGCGACCGGAAAAAACATTTTTGTAACCGCTGGTTTTTATTTTGACGGGCGTGTTTACGCAGCACTGTACAAATCGGGTTACCTCGGGGAATTTGATAACATCAAAAATCAATTTCATCCATCAAAAAAATTTATTTGCTCAAAACACGATTCACTTTATGCCAACTATATTGATGGCCTTGTTTTAGATGGACATCAAAAATTATGGACAAGCGCACGCACTTATTCCGGTTCCCATTTTTTTCATGTGCTTAATAAAGATGGCCCTGATAACGACATTAATAATTATCTGAGCAAATTCAGTTCAACCTTTTTTTGGGCTGCACAAGGCAATGATGGGAAAATGTGGTTTAAGTCTTATGAAGGTTTTTTGTTTTCGTGGAATGAAGCCTATAAAAAATTTGATACGATTTTCACCAGGGAAAACTATTCTGTAATAAGTGCTGCATTTGACAGAAATAATATTTTATGGATAGGCACAAAAGGTAAAGGCGTAATAAAATATAAACCTGCTGAATTTTTATTTAACCATTACCAGGCTAATGCTTCATCACAGCCATTGCATAAAAATATTATTCTTGGGTTGGCACCATATAAAAATGATTACCTGCTTGCACTGCACGATGATGATTTTCTTTCTATAATAAATATTAAAACCGGAACAACAGGTTTAATAAGCAGGCTTGATTTACCAAATGCACACTTATACAATGAAGAATGGAATAAGTTTAAAAAAACGAATAATACAGCAGGCATGGCGGATATTCTTCGTAAAACCCAAAACCTGCCTTATGAATTTTTTGGTTTAATCACTACGCCTGACAGCAAACAAATATTGTATTGCGATTATGGTGGCGGCGCCTTAAGGCATTTTGATTCTTTGCAAAATATTATTCTCGATAGTATAACCTATATATGGCATGCCTGGCAGGGGGATACGCTTTGGATTTGCAATGAAACGAATGGCCTGGTTGCATTGCACTATCCTGAATATACCTCACGCCGCTTTTTGTTTGAACCAACAGATACAAACAGCATATCTTCTGACAAAACAAGATATATATTGTTTACACAAAATGGAAATTTATGGATAGCAACAGAAAATGGTTTGAATTATTATGATAAGCGTACACAAAAATTTTTTACTTATGGAGAAAAAGATGGCTTGTGTAATAATTCTATTTATTGTATGAGTTATGACCTCCAGGGAAGAATATGGTTAGGGACAGGTAATGGGCTTTCATGTTTTGATACTGCAACAAAAAAATTTACTAACTTTTATACTGCAGATGGTTTAATCAACGCCGAATACAATAGATATTCCGCATGTTTAATGCCTAATGGCTTTATGTATATGGGCGGCACTGAAGGAATTGATTATTTCGACCCATCTAAACTAATTTCAGAAATAAAACCTCCGGCAGTAATCATCAGCGATTTTAGTTTATATGATGTTCATTATTTACCGGAACATTTACCAGAATTCAGTCATGAAGATAATAATGTAACGATTGCATTTACTGCTATTGATTATGCCTACCCGCAAGGCAATAAATATTTATATAAACTGGAAGGCGTAGATAAAGACTGGATGTTGCTGCAGGGAATAAACAGTGTTCGTTATTCTTTGTTGCCGCCGGGCAATTATACTTTCAAAGTAAAAGCAGCTAATCATCGGGGCGTTTGGAACGATGTGCCTGCACAGCTATCCTTCACTATTTTACCAGCCTGGTATAATACGTGGTGGTTTTATTTATTGTGTGCTTTGTTTGTATCTGCAGTAATCTACTTTTTTATAAATCGCTATACACAATACAAACTTGAAAAGCAAAGATTACAATTAGAGAAACATCAGGCGGTTGAAGTTGAACGTTTACGCATTTCATCTGAATTGCATGATGATTTGGGTGGCGGGCTTTCATCTATAAGTTTAATCAGTGAGATGTTGAAGACTGCACCGGGCAATGAAATAAGTAAGCAACTAAATAAAATTTCAGAATCATCAAAAGACCTTGTGCAAAAAATGAATGAGATTGTATGGGCATTAAATATTAATAATGATAACCTGCAAAGTTTGCTTGCTTATATACGGCAGTATGCAGTAAAAACATTTGATGATATAAACATCCAATGCGCAGTGCATACGCCTGAAAATATTCCGGCGATTTCTATAGGCGGTAATGAGAGAAGAAATATTTTTTTAATGATTAAGGAATGTATTAACAACATTATCAAACACAGCAAGGCAACGCAGGTAGTAATAGAAATAATCCTTATAGAAAAACTTTGCATAAAAATTAATGATAACGGAATTGGTTTCAGTTGTAATAAAAATAATGTTCACCATTTTGGTTTGAAAAATTTAAAACAAAGAGCAGAGGAATTGAACGGAAGCATTGAATGGCTGCAAAACAACGGAACGCAAGTGCAAATACAAATTCCACTTAAAAACCTCTCACACAAAAGTGTTAGCCCCTGAACAAAACGATTAAATTATTTTTATTGTATGATAAGTGTTGTTGTAGTAGAAGATTTAGATGACTATCGAAACGGGTTGGTAAATCTTATTAACTGGACGGAAGGCTACAACTGCACCGGGGCTTATGCAACCGCTGAAGAAGCTATAAAAGCATTGCCCGCATTAAAACCGGATGTTGCTTTAATTGACATTAGCCTGCCCGGCAAAAATGGAATTGAACTTGTAACCTTTATTCGCGAAAAAGCCCCTTCTACATTATGTATGATGTGCACCGCGTATGATGAAGATGAAAAAGTTTTTAAGGCATTAAAAGCAGGTGCTTATGGTTATCTTCTTAAAACAACCTCACCTGCAGATATAATGCATGCCATTCAGCAACTGATTAACGGTGGCGCACCTATGAGTAGTGATGTTGCAAGAAAAGTTATTGCTTCATTTCAACCGCCCAAACAAAATAATGAAACAGAAAATTTAACTGCACGGGAAAAACAAGTGCTTGAACTTTTATCAAAAGGTTTATTGTATAAAGAAATTGCCGTGCAACTTTCTATCAGTATTGATACTGTAAAACGCCACTGCTTTAATATTTATGAAAAGCTGCATGTAAGTAACCGCACAGAAGCGATTAATAAATATCGTGAGCAATAGCTCCATTTAATCTTCTTCAACAAAAGTGCTATTGCGTTTGGTTATATGTTGCGATAGTTTTAACCCAAATAAAATCCTTATGAGATACTTCCTTTTTTTCTGCTTTCTGGGTATCACCATGTTCGCAAGCGCACAAAGCACAGCCACCTTGAGTGTTTCTGTACTTACTACTCCACCTGGTCATAATTGTCCGGGAGTAATACGATGTGAATACAATACCTGTAATTGTTTGGAACAGTATGGCATTGATCTTTCGATTAACGGAAATCCCTGGGGCACACTTATAAAATGTTATGGTACTGGTCCCGGTATAACGGATATTTCATTAGCTCCAGGTGAGTATGACATAGTAGGAACAGTAAGCGGAAATTCAGGATGTGATAATTACGGTCAGAAATTCAACTTTCACGTAACGTTGAATAACCCTGCCTGCGATCCGGGCTATTTTACGTATGAAGTTCAGCAGCCACCAGGTTACAAATGCAACGGCAGTATAAATAATATCATTTATCACTCTACCAACTGCGTTGCATCACACCTTATTGACATATATCTTGTTAATTCAGATGGTAGTGAATATTTTCTTGATCATTATAACCCCAATGGCGACAATCATAGCGTCGCACCCGGCTCATACAGTTTAAAGGCTGTGGTTAATAACGAATGTTCTACCATTTCCGGTGGCATAATTATCAGCGAAGCGCCATGCCCTACCATTACTATGACATACGATTCCCCTGAAGAGGTTGGCTTTAATTGTTCTACTTCATTAAATCATATAACAGCGAATGCAAACCCGCCTGTTTGCCTGGGAACAAATTATTTTGATAAATATGTTTACGACGAAAACATGAACCAAATTGGTTTTGCGCATGAAGATGGAATTTTTAATGTGAATGTTATTTCAGGGCACACTTATTATATGCAAACAACTATAAATGGTGTATGCAAAAGTGATTTGATTGAAGTAAAAGTGCCTCCCACAACTTGTACAGCCACCTTAACAGAGGTCAGCAGGAAAGATAGCATTGCAGGCATACTTTGTCCCGATGCAAATAAAATTGAATTAAAATACACAGCAAATGCCTGCTATGATAACTGGACTTTACAGGAAAGCAATTCACAGCTTTTAGGTTATGAAGGCTCGTGGTCTGCTGCAAAAGGTGAAAATATAACAGTGTCTCTTCCTGAACTAAGAAATGCGGGAAATAAATTTCGCTTTATTGCTACATCTAACGATTTAAAATGTATAGCGAAATACAAACCTTCTGGCTTTAAAAATAAAGGATGTGATGGGAAAATATCTGCACATTTAATTCATGCGGAATCATCACCGGGTGCAGGTGATGCTGAATATGGGTTTACAATTACCGGATCAGCCTGTACTGACCAGTACGGAGATCCGTGGGTAATAACATTACTTGATGTTAGCACTAAGAAAAGTTATGGCGCTATTTCAGACAACAGGGAAACAACCATTGGTGGCTTAAGCGCCGGTACATATAAAGTTAGCTTTGGTGATCATGCAGGTATTTGCACCTATAAAAATGTTAAAACAATTACTGTACCGGCTGCTTCTTTAATTAGTAAAGAAGATAGTAAAAGAAATCAAAATAAAGGCTTGAATGTTTTTCTTGCCCCAAATCCTGCAGGAAAAATTATTTACATCTATGGTTTGAAAACAAAAGTTGTATCTGTTGAATTGCTTGATATTAATGGAAAGGTTTTATATAAAAACATTTTAAGAAACAACTCGATTAATATTTCTAATCTCAGTCCAGGGAACTATTTTGTAAAGCTTATTTTTAATGATCATACCGAAACATTGAAGTTTGTAAAACAATAACAATGAAAAAAGGCATTAAATTATTAATCGTTCCCTCTTCTCCCACAAAAGTGCTATTGTAAAAGGTTTAAGTTCCGAATAAGTTTGTTTTGCGATGATTTTAAACGATCTAAAAAACATCCCTCCTGCATGCTAAGCGAATTACCTCTTTAAAATAATTATTACTTAAAACTGCCATTATGAAAAAGTTTATCATCATCATCATTACCCTTACAGCAATTACAAGATTTTCTTTTGCGCAGCAATTGCAAAAAGGGAACCTTGTTGGCGTGCATGTTATAACCATAACACTTAAACCTGGTGTAACAATGGAACAGGTTGAAAATTTTTATACTCAAAGTCTCATTCCGGCTTATGAAAATGCATTTGAAGGTGCTAAAGGATATTTAGTTAAAGCAAGAAGAGGTGAAAACGAAAATAAACTTGGTCTTATCTGGTGGTTTAAAACAGAGCAGGACAGGGATAAATATTTTACAACCGATGGTTTTACCGCAGCAGGTAATGCAGCAATGACAAAGATAGAGCAAGTGGATATGG